>JABAYY010000082.1 GCA_018608765.1 Flavobacteriaceae bacterium | reverse complement strand
GCTGAGGTTGCCAAACGCCCTTTGGAGTGTTTGTTGTACAGTATTGTAGGGGAAAACACCACCATCAAAACTCAATTCGAAAACCTTGAAACCGCCCGTTCTTGGGGGTTTAAAGTGCCTACAATTGCCAAGCTCACCGATTCCATTGATGGGGTTTTAGAATTTGTCAATTATTGGGATGTGCACCGGCATGAGCTGCCTTACGAAACCGATGGTGTGGTGGTAAAAGTGAACAGTCTATTTCAGCAAGCTGAGTTGGGTTTTACTTCCAAAGCACCGCGTTGGGCGATGGCGTATAAATTCAAAGCAGAGCAAGTGTCCACACGGCTCGAACACATTTCATATCAAGTAGGACGAACGGGAGCTATTACTCCCGTAGCCAACCTTCAACCTGTAGAACTGGCAGGCACGATCGTCAAACGAGCGTCCCTCCACAATGCCGATCAAATTGAAAAATTAGACGTGCGCGTGGGCGATTGGGTGTATGTCGAAAAAGGAGGGGAGATCATACCTAAAATTATGGGGGTCGATTTAGACCGTCGAACTCCTGAAAGTACGCCAACGGTTTATATTTCTTCTTGTCCAGAATGTGACACACCACTGGTTCGAAAAGAAGGAGAGGCACATCATTATTGTCCAAATGATAAGGGGTGTTCGCCACAAATTATTGGACGTATCCAACATTATATTTCTCGAAAAGCCTTGGATATAGAAGGTTTGGGGGGCGAAACTGTGGCTCTATTGGTCAATGAAGGGTTGATCCGTGACTATGCCGATTTATACGAACTTACCACCGATCAGATCATCCACTTGGACCGTATGGCAGAAAAAAGTGCGGACAACTTGGTCAACGGCGTGCAAGCGTCTAAAAATATTCCTTTTGAACGGGTGTTATTTGGACTCGGCATTCGGTATGTAGGGGAAACAGTGGCCAAAAAATTAGCCAAACACTACAAATCTATTGAAGCACTGTCCAAAGCCACTTTGGAAGATTTAGAAACGGTGGATGAAATTGGTATTCGCATTGCTGAAAGTGTGGTGGACTTTTTTAGTACCGAAGCCAATGTTCAAATGGTGGCTCGTTTGATTTTATACGGCCTCCAACTCCAACTGTCTGAAGAAGCCTTGTCCAACCAAACCACCCAGTTAGAAGGCTTGCGGTTTGTGGTGTCTGGGGTGTTTGAAACGGTGTCACGTGACGAGCTGAAAGCCCTCATTGATTCCAATGGCGGAAAAGTGGTGAGTTCTATTTCTGCAAAAACATCCTATGTGGTGGCAGGTACCAATATGGGACCTAGTAAACGCACCAAAGCCGAAACACTCAAAGTGCCCATTATTTCTGAAGAAACGTTTTTGGGGATGTTGGGTTAAAAAAGGGTGGGGTTATTACCCACACGAAAGATTCGTGCGGTAGCTGTGATTCACAATAAGGATTATTCCGTTGTGAAAACATTCAAAGCGGTTCTTACGAATCGCTTTTTCTATGTAAAAATGTTTTGTTAAAGCTTAATTGATAATTTCTTACTTTATTTACAGCGTAAAACTTTCTCTACTCTGGTCAAATTCATTCTGAAGATGCAGACTTGGGGTCTCAATCTCATTCAAACTTAAACTTAATTTTTAAAAATCAAAAAATATAGGACGTCTATTTTTGTAAATAATTGATACTGTTTACCTTAAATAGTCAAACACTAAACAAGACTATAATATAGTACAATAAAAACGTAATTTTTTTTTGCCGGACTTCGTTTTAGGCTCTTTTTAAAAATTGTTTTTTGGCAAGAAATTAGTAAAATTTAAAGATTTAGTTGATATTTTTGTCACATGATAGAAGAACAAGTCATTCTTGTCAATGCACAGGACGAACAAATAGGCACCATGCCAAAAATGGAAGCGCATGAAAAGGCGGTTTTACACCGTGCCTTTTCGGTTTTTATTTTCAATTCTAAAAACGAATTGATGTTGCAACAACGCGCCGCTCATAAATACCATTCGCCTTTATTGTGGACCAATACCTGTTGTTCGCACCAACGTGTGGGCGAATCCAATTTGGAAGCTGGCAGCCGTCGTCTGCAAGAAGAAATGGGCTTTGTAGCTCCGCTCAAAGAAACCACCTCTTTTATTTATAAAGCCCCTTTTGACAATGGGCTCACCGAACACGAATTGGACCATATTATGGTGGGCTATTACGAAGCAGCCCCGGTCATCAACCCCGAGGAAGTCGAAGCTTGGAAATGGATGCCTTTAGAAGCTGTGAAAGCCGATATCCAAATCCAACCCGCACTATACACCGAATGGTTTAAAATCATATTTGAAAAATTTTACGAATACATAAACACGAGCAATGAGAGTCACCGTCAGTAGAAAAGCACATTTTAATTCCGCCCATAGATTGTACCGCCCCGATTGGAGTTTTGAAAAAAACGATGCCATATTTGGGAAATGCAACAACCCTAATTACCACGGGCACAACTACGACCTCACGGTCAGTGTGACCGGAGAGATTGATCCTGAAACAGGCTTTGTGATGGACGTTAAAATCCTGAAAGACTTTATCAAATCGGAGGTCGAAGATGCCTTTGATCATAAAAATTTAAACCTGGACGTGCCCGAGTTTAAAGACTTAAACCCTACCGCCGAAAACATAGTGGTGGTTATTTATGATAAGCTAAAAGCTGTACTTGATGTGGATTTAGATTTGGAAGTTACACTTTACGAAACCGCTCGTAATTTTGTAACGTACTCAGGAAATTAAACCTTATGAATGCCCTTTATCCCTTAAAATTTCAACCCATCCTCAAAGATAAAATTTGGGGAGGTCAAAAACTACAACAGCTTTTAAACAAATCCACCACATCCACCGAAGCCGGCGAAAGCTGGGAGATCAGTGATGTGGAAGGCGATACTTCCGTGGTGGCAAATGGTCCCTTAAAAGGCAGCTCACTAAAAGCCCTCTTAGAGTCTTATACTTCTGACTTGTTGGGGGAGAAGAATTTTCGACAGTTTGGAACAAAATTTCCGTTGCTTATTAAGTTTATAGATGCGAAGCAGGACTTATCGGTTCAGTTACATCCCAACGATCAGCTGGCTAAAGAACGCCACAATAGTTTTGGGAAAACCGAAATGTGGTATGTGGTTCAAGCCGATCCAAAATCCAACCTTATTGTTGGGTTCAATCAGGATATGACCCAAGAGTTGTATCTCAAACATCTAGAAGCTAAGACACTGCAAAGTATTTTAAATTTTGACGCCGTCAAACCAGGGGATACCTATTTTATAGAAGTGGGAAGAATTCATGCCATAGGAGCAGGGGTACTTTTAGCAGAAATTCAACAAACCAGTGATATTACCTACCGTGTGTATGATTGGGATCGTGTGGATTCTGAAGGGAAGGAACGCGAGTTGCACAATGACATTGCGTTGGAAGCTTTTGACTTTGAGATGCCCGATAATTTTAGAGTAAAGTATTCTCTGGATTCCAATACATCCACAGAACTCGTCAGTTGTCCGTATTTTACTACCAACGTACTGGAAGTAAACGCACCCCTACAAAAAGAAAACAATCATGATTCTTTTATGATTTATATGTGTGTAGAAGGTGCTGCAAGCTTGGAAGTCGATGGAGCGGTCACTGAATTTTCAATGGGGGAAACAGTTTTAGTTCCTGCGTGCATCCATAGGTTTTCTATTTCTGCTAATCATGCGAAACTTTTAGAAGTTTATATTGAACTCGTTTAAAGGTTATCAATCGGCTAAGAAATGGCTATTTTTCACCCACTTTTTGTCTTTTTTAACTTCCGTAACAGAGCTATGCAACTAAAAGAAACCATCAATTGGATGAAAAATAATTAATTTTCGCTTCAATTCAAAAAGTTTAAACGAGTTCATTTAAAATTACGTAATTTTGCAAAAACAAAAATTAATATAATGGCTAACGTTAGAAATTTAAAGAAAGATATCAATTACGTATTAGGAGATATCATTGAAGCAGTATACATTTGGGAATATGCCAATACCGATAAAGACACTAAAAAGAGTGAAGCAATAATTGACGAGGCTATTTCTGCTTTTGATGAATTGATTGAGAAGGTAAATGCAAAGAATGTTGACAACCAAAAGGCGCATTTCAAAGGAATCGCTAAAGAACTTGAAGCAAAAGGAACTGCATTAATCGAAAAGATTAACAAGCTCTAAATTACCTAGACTTTATAGTTTTAATATATGCCTCCAGAATAATTCCGTACTTGGAATTGGCAATTTTTGGAGGCAATACTTTGTTTATGGTATCCAAGTACTTCACATTGGCATCATAAATTTCAGAAACCGCCACAAAAGGCGCTACCTCACTGTCTTTATTGTTAATCGCAAAATTGATGCTGTACAAATAACTGCGTTGTACGATTTTGTCCATTTCAACTCGCAGCGAATCGGCGCGTTCTGAATTCCCATCTTTTTGAGCGTTTAATTGTGCTTCAATTAATTCTAGTTTTTGATCTTTAAAACGCCCTATATTTTTATAATAGGATTCCAATAGTTTTTGTTGAACACCGCCTTCAATTTGAGCATCAAACTTGAACCGTTTTAAACTTGTATTTATAGTTGTATGACCCTTATCTGCAAAGAAAGAAATACGTTCGGCATCGACGTCTTTAGACAAACTTAAGAACAAGAGTTCGGCTTCTTTTAAGTCACAGCCCAATACAAAATCAGTTGTGCTTGTCATTTCTAATGAGTCCAAGGTTGTAAACCCATCGTCTTCGACATGTTGAAGGTAAAGTGTTGCTTTTTGAAGGCCTTTAATACTTCCGCTAACGGTTGTGTTTTTAGGGGTTTGTGTACAAGAGGTGATTAGAATTACAAGTAAAAGGTATATGCGGTTGCTCATGGTTGATTTTTATATCTCAAATATAATTATTTCTAAGCAGTTGCAGCCGCTAATTCCATAAGGATTGTACACGCAATGGCAGCAATTGTTCCGATGGCATATCCAAAGACGGCTAAAATGACTCCTACACTGGCTAGAGAAGGATGAAACGCAGATGCTACAATAGGTGCTGAAGCGGCACCACCAACATTAGCTTGACTTCCTACGGCCAAAAAGAAATAGGGCGCTCGAATCAACTTTGCAACGGCAATCAATAGCACCGCATGAATAGTCATCCATACCACACCAATCGCAATCAACCCAGAATTGTCAAAAATCATTGTTAAATCCATTTTCATCCCGATGCTTGCCACTAAGATGTATATAAAAACACTTCCAAATTTACTGGCGCCTGCACCTTCATAATTTTTAGCTTTTGTAAACGAAAGACTCACTGCAACAAGTGTTGAAATACTAATCATCCAAAAGAAGGAAGATCCTAAAAAGGTAAAGATGTTTCTTAGGGTTCCAGATTCAATAGCAGCAACAAACTCACTAAAAAAGGGTGCTAGATAACTCGAAGCTAAGTGTGCAAAACTCACCGTTCCAAATGCAATTCCAATCATGATCATGATATCTGTAAGCGTTGGAGTCCGTTTGACACTTTCAGTGAAGGTAGAAACTTTTTCTTTCAGAGTTTCAATGGCGGTCGTATCGGCTCTTAACCATTTATTGATGCGGTCTGATTTTCCAATTCCAATGAGTAAAAGTGCCATCCAAATATTGGCAACCACAATGTCCACAAACACCATGCCTCCGTATAGTTTTTGATTGTACCCATAAATTTCAAGCATGGCAGTTTGGTTGGCGCCACCGCCAATCCAGCTTCCAGCCAAGGTCGAAAGCCCTCTCCATACGGCATCAGGTCCAACACCACCCACTGTTTCTGGAGAAATCAATGAGATTAATAAGATAGCAATGGGTCCTCCAATAATAATCCCTAAAGTCCCTGTAAAAAACATAATTAGTGCTTTCCATCCCAAGTTAACGACTCCTTTTAGGTCAATACTTAAGGTCATTAATACCAAAGCAGCAGGCAATAGGTAGCGGCTGGCTACATAGTACAGGTTACTGCTGTGTTGCGTAAGTTCGCCACTCGGCGAGACGGTGTCCCAATCCGGGGCAATCCATCCTAAAGTGGTGAATAGGGCTGGAATCATATACGCCATAAACAGGCCGGGAACAATTTTATAAAATTTATGCCAAAAGCCTGTTGGACGTGATTCTGTGTAAAATATCAGAGCAATAGCCGACATGAGTAAGCCAAATACAATGGTGTCGTCTGTGAATAATGGCGTTGTATCTATCATAGTTTTTAGTTTCTAGGACTCAAATATAAATAAAATAACTTTTGGCACGGATTTTGTTTAGTGGTAAATGTATTACATAATCTTTAGTAATATATTTTGGTTGGTTAGTGATTAAAAGCATCATTTTTTAAATGATGCTTTTTCATGTTTGCTTATGAATTGTTTTTTATTGGTTTTATGCAATTAGATCAACTCAGATAGATTTGTGAGAGATTATTCACAATAAGTGTTAAAACCAAAGAGACCTTCTCTCTATTATGTGAATATTAAGTTAAATAATGTTTTACACAGGTTTTGGCACGGAAGTTGAAATCAAGATAAACATATTATTTTGTTAGTAATATTTTGGTTGGTTAGTTAGCTAGAAGCATCATTTCTCAATGGTGCTTTTATCTTTTTTGAATAAAATTAACCATGGCTGTAATCACTTCAGGCATTATGGGATAACTTAATTCATTGTATGATTTTGTGTTTACCAAATCATCGCCATTAATTTCAAATAAGAGGTGGTTCATATTTTCTATAATAACGATCTCAGCATCAGTTTTATGATCTTTGAGGAGTTGGGCTTCTGTAGTGCTCACTTGTAAATCTCTGGTGCCGTTAATGATGAGTACAGGAATTTCTAAAGATTCAATACGTTTTTGTGGGTTGTATTGCATCCAATTACTCATAAATGGCTGAATGTCCAAACTGAATATAGACGCCAATGCTGGAGGAAACTCCGTAGTGGTTTTTCCACTTTTTAAGATTTCTAAGACACGTTTGGTGTCTTCTGTAAAAAAAGGAGCTGTTTTGGTGATTTGCTCTAAAATAATTTGATCAATAGGGTTTCCAGCGCCTGCTAAGGATATAAAACTATCAACTCCGGCTTCGGTTGCCAAAAGTCCCACCAAACTCCCTTGGCTGTGACCTGCAATTGTAATTGAAGAATAAGAGGGTTTGAAATAGGTGACAACGGACTTAGCATCGGTAACAAAATCATCAAAGCGAATGTTCTTATCAAAAGTTCTTGTTTTGAGTTGCTTTACAACACGTTTGTCGTATCTGAATGTTGCGATTCCATTTTCAGAAAGTCTTTCGGCTAATTTTTTTAACATATCATTTTTCATAAACGACTGGTTTCCATTTCGATCGGTAGGACCGGAGCCGGCTATTATGATAACAAGAGGCGGGTTGTCTATGGATTCAGGAACTAATAGAGTGCCATCCACATAACGATTTATAGAAATATCTGTGGAAGAGTAATCTTGAGCTTCAGATATAATCGTCATACCCATAAACAGGCATACTAAAGAAAAAAGGTGTTTGGTCATATCTATTATTTTATAAGTCTAAATGTCAAGTTGATTCGCTTACCAAGGGGTTTTTTAGTTTTTGGTATTTGGTGCAGCCAATGGTGTTGCGTTTCATTTTTCATGAGTAATAAACTGCCGTTTTGTAAATTTAGTTTGTGTTTTAAGGTTTTTATTTTTTTATGCTTCAAATGAAAAGCCCGTTCGGCACCCAAGCTCACTGACGCAATCACAGGATTGTGTCCAAGCTCTTTTTCATCATCAGCATGCCAACCATTACTGTCTTGTCCATCTCTGTATAAGTTTAATAAACAAGAGGAGAAGTGTGTATCAGTCGCTGCTTCAATTTTTGTTTTTATCGAACTTAAAAGTGGGAAAAAGGGTTGAGGTGTCATTGAAATATTTGAATATCCATAGGGCTTTTGGTTATTAGAAAAAAAAGCGGTCAAACGGGGTTGCTTATAAACTTTACCATAAACTCTAATGTCTTCTTCAATCCATGACGTATTTTGATACAAATCGTCAAATAGCGCATTCGCTTCCTCCAAACTAAAAAACTGTGGATGGTATTCGATCTCAGCGTCTTGAAGCGGAAGTTTTATGATTTTAGTTGTTTCAAATAAGGACATACTCATAGTTGTGCTCTAAATTAATCTAAGTTTTTATTTCACAGACTAATTTTATTATTTTTTTAAGTTTAATGCAAAAAAAAGCTGTCCTAAGACAGCTTTAATTTTCAAAAATAATATAGGAGACTTATTTTATCATTTCATAGCTACGGTTGATAAAATTGGTCAAAGCTTCCCCTTTAAGAAGTCCTTGAGACAATTGTGCCAAATCCAAGCTTTGCGAGATCAAACGTTCTTGTTTTTTCTTTGTTTTGGTATTTAGAATTTCTCCAACCAATTCAGAGTTGGTGTTTACAATAAGGTTATGCATTTCAGGCATATTCCCCATTCCAAACATTCCGCCACCGCCACCGGTTTGTTGCATCTCTTTCATTCGACGCATAAACTCTGGTTGTGTAATCATGAAAGGTGCAGAACTGCTGTCCATGGCTTCTAATTGTACCATAAATTTTTCGGAAGGAACAATTTCTTTCAAAATTGTTTCAAGCGTTGTTTTGTCTTCGTCACTTAGTTTTGAAACTGTAGTTTCATCCTTTTTAATCAAATTATCAACGTGGTCAGAATCTACACGAACAAACGATGTGTTTTCTTTTTCACTTTCTAATTTCTGAATTAAATGAGATACAATAGGAGAGTCTAATAACAATACTTCATAGCCTTTTGTTTTTGCAGCTTCAATATAGCTGTGTTGTGCATCTTTGTCAGACGCATATAAAATGACTAATTTATCGTCTTTATCCGTTTGATTTGCTTTGATTTTGTTGTAAAGTTCATCATAGGTATAGTAGGTTCCATCGACTGAAGGATACAAGGCAAACGCATTTGATTTCTCAAAGAATTTGTCTTCTGAAAGCATTCCGTATTCAATTACAATTTTAATATCATTCCATTTTGCTTCAAAATCTTCTCTATTAGAGTTGAATAGAGATTTCATTTTATCAGCTACTTTTTTAGTGATATAAGATGATATTTTTTTAACTGCTCCATCTGCTTGTAAGTATGAACGAGACACATTCAATGGAATGTCTGGTGAATCAATCACTCCTCTTAGCATCGTTAAGAATTCAGGAACAATACCTTCAACATTGTCTGTAACAAACACTTGGTTTTGATACAATTGAATTTTATCCTTTTGAATGTTCATATCATTCCCCATTTTAGGGAAGTATAAGATTCCTGTCAAGTTGAACGGATAATCTACGTTTAAATGGATGTTGAACAATGGCTCTTCAAACTGAGTTGGATACAACTCACGGTAAAACTCTTTATAGTCGGTATCTTCTAATTCAGAAGGTTGCTTGGTCCACGCAGGAGTTGGGTTGTTAATAATATTATCAACTGTGATCTTACGCTGAGGTTCAGTTGTTTCTTTACCGTCTTTGTCTGTGGTTGTTTCTGGTTCATGTGAAGGATCGTTTTCTTCTTTGGTTCCAAATTTAATTGGAATAGGCATGAACTTATTGTATTTATTTAAAAGTGTGGTAATACGACTTTCTTCTAGGAATTCCGTAGAATCTTCAGCAATATGCAAAATAATCTCTGTTCCTCTTTCAGTTTTGTCTGAAGCTTCAAGGGTGTATTGTGGACTGCCATCACAGGTCCAATGTGCAGCAGGTTCTTCTTTAAAAGATTTTGTGATAATTTCTACTTTTTCAGCAACCATAAAAGCAGAGTAGAAGCCCAATCCAAAATGACCGATAATCCCAGCATCATCTACCTTGTCTTTATATTTATCTAAAAATTCTTCAGCGCCAGAAAAAGCAACTTCATTAATATATTTCTGAACCTCATCTGAAGTCATTCCCAAACCTTGATCGATGATGTGGAGTTTTTTTCCTTCTTTATCGATTTTAATTTCGATTTTAGGCGTTCCATACTTTACACTCACTTCACCAATGTTGGTTAAGTGCTTTAGTTTTAAGGTGGCATCTGTGGCATTACTCACTAATTCACGTAAAAATATTTCGTGATCGCTATAGAGGAATTTTTTTATCAGTGGAAAAATATTTTCTACAGATACATTAATCGTTCCTTTTGACATAATTATGTTGATTTTTAAGTTATTTATAAATCTATAGTCAAAAAAAATACCAAATATTAAAAAGTGACAAACTGACATTTTAGTTTATATTTGTTACACCTTTTACTCAAACTTACGCTATGTATAACTCAAAAATTATAGGTTTAGGTCATTATGTGCCAGAAAATATTGTCACGAATGACGATTTGTCTAAGATTATGGATACCACTGATGAATGGATCCAGGAACGCACAGGAATTAAAGAACGTCGTTGGGCAAAGCCAGGCGATGGTCAATCGACTTTTACAATGGGACTGGAAGCTGCCAAAAAGGCGATTTCAAATGCTGGAATTGAAAAAGAAGAAATAGATCTCATTGTATTTGCAACTTTAAGTCCAGATTATTACTTCCCTGGTCCCGGAGTGCAAATCCAGGAGGCTTTAGAAATTGATACGGTGGCGGCTTTGGATATTAGAGCCCAATGCTCGGGATTTGTGTATTCTATTTCTGTGGCTGATCAATTTATAAAAACAGGGATGTATAAAAATATCCTAGTGATAGGAAGTGAATTGCAGTCGCATGGGATTGACAAATCAACGCGCGGTCGAAGCATTTCAGTTATTTTTGGAGATGGAGCAGGAGCAGCGATATTGACTCGTGAAGAAGATTTAACAAAAGGGATTTTATCTACACATATACATTCTGAGGGAAAACATGCTCTTGAACTAGCAACAGAAGCTCCCGGAATGGGAACGCGTTGGGTAACGGATATTATAAGAGATAATGACCCCGAAGATTTTAGTTACCATCCTTATATGAATGGACAATTTGTTTTTAAACATGCCATCAAACGCTTTAGTGAAGTGATCGGTGAAGGGTTGCAAAAAAACAATTTAGATGTTTCTGATATTGATATGTTAATTCCTCATCAGGCCAATCTGCGTATTTCTCAGTTTATTCAGAAGCGGTTTGGATTGTCAGACGACCAAGTTTATAACAACATTCAAAAATACGGAAACACTACGGCAGCCTCCATTCCAATTGCCTTATCTGAAGCCCATGAACAAGGGAAAGTCAAAGAAGGCGACACCGTTGTTTTAGCTGCTTTTGGAAGTGGATTCACTTGGGGAAGTGTGATTATAAAATGGTAAATATGTCCAAAAAAAACACCCTTGTTTTTGGAGCGTCTTTGAATCTCGATCGTTATTCCAATATGGCTATGCATCGCTTATCTGAAAACTCTATTGATGTTAAGGCTTTTGGGTTGAAAAAGGGAACAGTTAGTGGTATCGAAATCGATACAAATTTAGTGTCCTATCGGAATATTCACACGGTTACTTTATATGTAAATCCAAAACGCCAAGAAGCCTATTATGATTATATATTGAATTTAAACCCTACTCGGGTTATTTTCAATCCGGGTACTGAAAACCCAGAATTTTATAGCCTTTTAAGTGAAGCATCTATTCACTATGAAGCCGCTTGTACATTAGTGTTACTTTCTACAAGTCAATATTAGTTGTAAATCCTTTTTTCTGCTAAATCTATTCAAGTAAGCACGAGCTATAACTCTCATGGAATAGGGTTAAAGGATTAAAGCTCTTTAAATTGTGTATTTTTTTTACTACATTGTGAATCCAAATCTTTAAATCTTTAACTATGAATAAGCCTACTCTTATTTTACTTACCTATTTATTATCGTTTTTATATGCTGAATCTCAGGATTATCTTAAGATGATTAATTCAGAAGAATTCACTGTTCAGGAAATTCAAAATGCTGCTCAGGAGTATTTTGATATCAGAGGAACCGAAAGGGGCACTGGATTCAAAAGTTATAAGCGTTGGGAATATAATGCCCTTCGTATGCAAGACGAAAATGGATTTTTGAAGTCGTCTACTTATTACATTAATGAGTTAGAACGTTACAATTCAGAAATCAATAATTCCTCTAAATTAAGTCGTGCCAGTTTGGTTTCAAATTGGGAACAATTAGGTCCCACATCTTGGAATCAGACGTCTGGATGGAACCCAGGTGTAGGAAGAATTACAAGTATCGCTATAGACACTAAAGATGCCGATCATATTATTGTTGGTTCCCCCGGAGGAGGTGTTTGGAAAACAACTGATAGCGGAGCTAATTGGTCTGTTCTCACTGATAACCTGTCTAATATTAGGGTATTTGCATTGGCTATCGACCCTGTGAATTCTAGTGTTTATTATTGGGGAAGTACTTCAGGAGTTATATATAAATCAACAGATGCGGGTTCAACTTGGAATCAATTAGCGGATACTGGCAATGGAACTGTCAACAAAATTTTAATCAATCCTAATGATCCCAATAAAATGTTTTGTTCTAGTCAGTATCATGGTGTATTAAAATCTACAGATGGAGGTGTCAATTGGGATTCGATTCATTCAGATTCCAACACAGGCTTTGATGTAGAGTTTAAACCCGGTGATCTTAGTGTTGTTTATGCTTCTGGAAATAATTTTTTTAAGTCCACAGATTCTGGTCAAACCTTTTCAAAAATAACAAATAATGTTGTTTCAGGTGCTAACAGCTTTAATTCAGGGCCAAAAATGATTGGTGTTTCTGCAGCAAAACCTGAAGTGGTGTATTTGCTTGAGGCTTCAGGAAGTGTTTTTGGTGGATTTCACAAGTCAACCGATAGTGGCGATAACTTCACTAAATTGAATCACGCTAGTAAAAATTATTTTGGATATAGTTCTACTGCAGATGATTCTAGTGGTCAAGCTCCCAGAGATATGGATATCGTTGTAAACTCAAATGATGAAAATGATGTTCACATTGCTGGCATATTATCTTGGCGCTCCACAGATGGAGGTGTGAGTTTTAATATCACATCTCAATGGATTCCTCAAACTGCTGCAGGAGAAAATATAGGCTATTGCCATGCTGATATAGACATTATGATTTATCAAAATAATAAGCTATACATTGGTAGTGATGGTGGTATTTTTGTAGCCAACAACCCTTTGACTGTTAATAGCACCTATTATACTGATTTAACCCCTGGTTTAGGTATTCGTCAATTTTATAGAATAGGAACTAGTCAAACAAACCCTGTAATTGTTAGCGGAGGGGCTCAAGATAATGGAACTTCTGTTTACCGAGCAGATAAAACATGGGTTGACTGGTTAGGGGCAGATGGTATAGAGTCGTTTGTGGACCTCTCAATTTGGATCCCTGTATAAATCGTTCAATCAAGGCCAAAGCAGGATTGGTATTCCATCTCCTAATAACAAGTCAGGGAATTGGATTACTCCTTTTGAGCAAGATCCGACGGATTCTAATACTATATATTCAGGGTATGATAAAATATATAAATCTACTAATGGTGGTGAGAACTTGAGTTCTGGAGGTCAGAGTTGGGTTTCTATTTCCCAGGATTTTGGCAGTAATGTGAATCATTTTAAAATAGCCCCTTCTGACAATGATGTTATTTATGTTGCAAGTCGGTTCAAATATGTATAAAACAACATCTGGCGGTGGTAGTTTGATAGCTCCTTGGTCATCAGTGTCAGGGTTTTCTGGAAGTATTAATTCCATAGCGATTCATCCTACAGACCCAAACAAACTAGCAATAGCAACAAACTCGTCAGAAAAGGTTTATATTTCTACAGATGGAGGTTCGTCTTGGACTGCAATTCGACATGATCTTCCGAACTTTGCTGCCCTTGCCGTTGTTTGGGATACCACCTACAATGAAGATATCTTGTACATTGGAATGAATTATGGAGTTTATTATTTGAGAGAAAATACAACATCTTGGACAGCTTACACAATAGGACTGCCAAATGTTAGTATAAGTGAACTTGAGGTCAATTTTGCAGATAAAAAATTATATTCAGCGACTTATGGACGTGGTCTTTGGAGTGTCGATTTATTTGACCCTACAACTTCAGGATTGGACGATTTTAAGATCTCAGATTTAGAAGTATCTCCAAACCCATCAACAGGAGTATTTAGTCTAGATTGGAAGTTAAATAAGTTAGTGACTATAAAAATATTTGACACCCTTGGTAAGTTAGTTTTTTATGAGAAAAACAGAGATCTTTCACAAAATTCTGAAATAGAATTACTGGCTCCTAATGGATTATACTTTTTAAAAGTAAACACTTCTCAAAGTGAAATTACTAAAAAGTTGATTGTAAAATAGGCTCTAACTAATTACAAAATAGTTAAAGTTTTAAAAGCGACTCCACCAATAGGGAGTCGCTTTTATTTTAGGACTTATTTACGACGAATCAACATTAGTCCTAAAAAAGTGAAGAGTCCATTAAGTGGTAAAAGTTCATAGCCAATTACATAACCGCCTATATAGTCTGCGGGAATGCTACCAAGCATAAATACAATTGTAACTGAAGCTAAAGCTACCATCCAAACATACCGATCGTTAATTTTATAAGTTGTAAAAATCCCAAAAGCAAACAATCCTAAAAGAGGGCCGTAGGTATAACCTGCCACGGTCAATAGGCTGTTAATCACATTTGAGTTTAGAATGTATTTAAAAGCGATGATGACGACTACCAAAAGCACACTCATTGCGATATGTGTTTTTTTACGGATTGATTTTTGCTGCTGTTCTGATTTGTCTTTCATATCTAAAATATCCACACAAAACGAAGTGGTTAAAGACGTTAAAGCGCTATCAGCACTGCTGTAGGCGGCTGCTATCAATCCAAGAATAAACGTGATGCCTAGCGTGATTCCCAATCCGCTATTGAGAGCGATTTCTGGGAATAATAAATCTGTTTTGGGTTTGCCATCTAACAACGGAATCGCAATATTATTTTGCTTCGCATAAATAAACAAAAGCGCTCCCAAGAGCATGAACAAAAAGGTCACAAGTGTGAGTACAACACTGAACGAAAGCATGTTTTTCTGAGCGTCCTTAAGTGATTTGCAAGTCAAGTTTTTTTGCATCATGTCCTGATCCAATCCCGTCATACAAATAGTGATAAATAGTCCCCCAAAAAACGATTTTAAAAAGTAATTTTTATCTAAAATACTGTCCGTATTAAAAATGGTACTGTAGGATTTTAATTCTTCGGATTCTAAAAATTCAGAGAAACTACACCCCAAACTGTTAGTAATAAAATAAATAGATAATACCACCGCCGTAATCATAAACAGGGTTTGTAGTGTATCCGTCCAAACAATCGTTTTTATACCCCCTCTAAAAGTGTAGATCCATATCAGTAAAATTGAAATGATTACTGTAATTTCAAAAGGGACATTCCATTCGCTAAATACAAATTGTTGTAATACAATCGCCACTAAATACAATCGGAACGCAGCTCCCAAAACTCTAGATATAAAAAAGAAAAAAGCCCCTGTTTTATGACTTACAAACCCGAATCGTTGAAAAAGGTATTCGTAAATGGACGTTAAATTTAATTTATAATATACCGGCAGTAGTACAAAAGCAACTACAACGTAACCAACCATATAGCCTAAGACTACTTGAAAATAACTAAACTGAGAAGCTTCTACCCACCCTGGAACGGATATAAAAGTAACTCCCGACAGCGACGCGCCAATCATTCCAAAAGCAACGAGATACCAAGGCGATTGTTTGCCAGCTTTAAAGAAATCAACATTGGAGTCGTTTTTTCCTGTGATATAAGAAATGATAATTAAAACTAAAAAATATCCTAAAAGGAGTGTTAAAATTAAAGAGGAACTCATGTGTTGTGATTATTTTAATTAAATTCACCAAGTTAACCAATTATAACTTTATTATGAGTAAATCAACCTTTATTTTAGGCGTTTTCCTGTTGTCATTTTTATGTATTGAATCACAGGAGTATCAAAATATGATAAATTCAGGTCAATTCACAGTTCAACAAATACAAGACAGTGCAGAAGCCTATTTTGAAAATAGAGACAAAGGCAGAGGAACTGGCTATAAAGGTTATAAACGTTGGGAGTATGATGCCATTCGTATGCAAGATGACAATGGACTTTTAAATTCGCCTTCATTTTACTACAACGAGTTAGAACGTTACAACTCTTATACAAACAATTCCACGCAATTAGGGCAAATGCGGATGTCTGCTAATTGGGAACAATTAGGTCCTTCAAGTTGGAATCAAACTTCAGGGTGGAATCCAGGAATTGGACGCATTACTAGTATCGCAATAGACCCTAGTGATGAAAACCATATAATCGTTGGATCTCCAGGTG
>JABAYY010000035.1 GCA_018608765.1 Flavobacteriaceae bacterium | reverse complement strand
GTTAATTTTTTACCCAATTCTTCTATATTGGTTTCGACGTCATTTTCTTTATAAGGCACTTTAAATCCAGACCCAAAATCAATAAATTCAAGAGTGTCAAATTGTCTTGCGACATCAAATAAAATTTCACTGGCTTGTATAAAAACATCAATATCTAAGATGTCACTCCCTGTATGCATGTGAATCCCATTAATTGTCATATTTGTGTTTTCAACAATACGCAATAACAAAGGAGTTTGGTGAATAGAAATACCAAACTTTGAATCGATATGACCTACCGAAATGTTCGTATTTCCGCCCGCCATGATGTGTGGGTTAATTCGGATACAAACGGGTACTTTTGGGTGTTTTGTACCAAACTGTTCTAAAATAGATAAGTTGTCAATATTAATTTGAACCCCAAGATTTGCAACTTTTTCAATCTCTTCCAAAGAAACTCCATTGGGAGTATATATAATATTTTTAGCTTCAAATCCTGCATGCAATCCCAATTGTACTTCCTGAATAGATACCGTGTCCAATCCTGCTCCTAAGTGGTTGATTAATTTAAGAACTGAAATATTAGTCAGTGCCTTGGCTGCATAATTGACTTTTAAATGTTTGACTTTACTAAAGGCTGCTGTTAACCGTTTGTATTGGGCTTCCATTTTATGTGCGTCATAAACATAAACAGGACTTCCATAATCGTTTGCAATCTGTAATAAATCGTCTTTATTCATTCGTTCTAATTTTAAATATGTATTGTTTTTCAACTTTCAAAACTAAATCTATTTCATTGGTGTGCCATGAAAATAAAAAAATAATACTATTTTTACACAAAATGTTAAATAATAAACAATTTGAAAACAATAGCTTCCTGTGTACAAGAGATTATAGTCTCAAGACCATTTTTAGAAGAAGCCTTAGCGCGTGAGATTATAAATTTTTCTGCGTTAGCCAAGGATTTAAATACCACTATTTCTGAGATGTTACGCAAACCCGTTAAGGATGGTGCCATAATGATGGCATTACGACGCTACGAATCTCCAGTGAACCTTGATAATGCGATTCGTTTAAAAGACGTATTTAAAAACTTAGGAGATATTACTGTACGTTCAAATTTGAGCGATTTTACCTTTCAAAACTCCAAAACATTAATTCACAGTCATTCAAAAGTATTAGAAAAAATTAATACCAATCAACAACTATTTTATGCGTTTACGCGTGGGATTTTTGAAAGTAATATTATGAGTTCTACTTCTGAGAAAGAAAATATTTTTGAGGTCTTTAAAAATGAAACGCTTTTAGGTTTACAAGATAATCTGTCAGCCATCAGTATCAATTTACCAGAAGGAAATTCTAAAATAGTTGGATTATACTATCAGATATTCAAGCGTTTGGCTTGGGATAATGTCACATTATATGAAGTGGTTTCTACCACAAATGAGTTTACAATCCTCGTAGAAGACCATTTAGTTGACAAAGCATTCTCTGTCATAAAAGGGTTAAAATATTAATAGAAATTATAAATCGAATTATCCCTAAAATCAATTATAAAAATTATTGGTAAAACGCATTAGGTTAATTACTTTTGGGCTCTAAAGTTTTAAATATTTACTCTTAAGAGAAAAATAAAAAATAAATCTATTAAAAGATGAATTTACACGAATACCAAGGAAAAGAAATATTAAGCACTTTTGGCGTAAAAATCCAAAAAGGAATTGTTGTTAACACGCCTCAAGAAGCGGTTGCTGCTGCCAAAAAGCTCACTGAAGAAACAGGCACAGGTTGGCATGTTTTAAAAGCACAAGTACACGCAGGTGGTCGTGGAAAAGGAGGTGGGGTTAAACTTGCTAAGAATCTTGGTGAAGTAGAATCGATTGCAGATCAAATTATTGGCATGCAACTCATCACACCACAAACTTCTGCTGAAGGAAAGAAAGTACACCAGGTTTTAGTTGCTGAAGATGTATATTATCCTGGAGAAACCGAAACCAGTGAATTCTATATTTCTGTTCTTTTGAACAGAACTTCAGGAAGAAACATGATTATGTATTCTACGGAAGGTGGAATGGATATCGAAACCGTTGCTGAAGAAACACCATATTTAATATTCACTGAAGAAATCGATCCTGCAACAGGAATGTTACCATTCCAAGCACGTCGTGTGGCTTTTAACCTAGGGTTATCAGGTGCTGCTTTCAAGGACATGACTAAATTTGTAACCGCCTTGTACACGGCATATGACAAATCTGATGCGTCATTATTTGAAATCAATCCAGTTTTAAAAACAAGTGACAATAAAATATTAGCGGTTGATGCAAAAGTAACCATTGACGACAATGCGTTATTCAGACATAAAGATTATTTAGAATTAAGAGATATTCGTGAAGAAAATCCTATTGAAGTAGAAGCAGGAGCTCTCGGTCTTAACTATGTAGATTTAGATGGAAATGTTGGCTGTATGGTCAACGGAGCAGGTTTAGCAATGGCAACCATGGATTTGATTAAACAAGCAGGGGGAGAGCCAGCTAACTTTTTAGATGTTGGTGGTACGGCAGATGCAGCACGTGTTGAAGCTGCTTTTCAAATTATTCTAAAAGACCCAGAAGTCAAAGCAATTTTAATCAACATTTTTGGTGGAATTGTACGTTGTGATCGTGTCGCTCAAGGCGTGATTGATGCTTACAAAAACATGGGGACTATTACTGTGCCTATCATTGTACGTTTACAAGGAACGAATGCTGACATCGCTAAGGAATTAATTGACAATTCTGGATTGGATGTTCAAAGTGCTGTTGAATTTCAAGAAGCAGCAGATAAAGTTCAAGCTGTTTTAGCGTAAATAAACATTAAAGAGCCTTAATCGGGTTTCATTTATACCATTAAAATCCAGAGCATTTGCTCTGGATTTTTTTTATGAATTATATCAGTAATGACGTTCCACATTTCCAAACAACTCGTTAGCTTAACAACTGTTTATATAGTTCCTTCTATTTCTTTATCTGTTAACACATCGGGTCTAAATTCACTCATAATTTCTTCTTGTTTAGACTTCGCATAATTAAAACCAGATTTCCACCATTTACGCATCAATTTTTCATCAAAAACTAAAGAGTTTGTGGTTAAAACGGTTGGAGTATAATATAAATTAAGTTTTACATTTTTATTGTTTGCGGCGAGTTTGCCAATGGTTATATTATGTTTTTCTACGTGTGTAAGCATAAAATCAAACACATCAAATAGTAAAGAAAACGGATTTTTGGCTGGCAATTTATTAAATTGAGTCACCTCTGTTTCTAAAATAATAGCATCAATTTCTGTAGCTCCACGTAAAATTGCTTCTCTAATTGGTACTAAAGACCCAAAACCACCATCGGCATATTGATAATGATTTTTCTCTAACAAACTCATAAATGGTATGTAGTTGCAAGAGCCCCAAATCCAATCGCAAAAATCATCATAAGAACATTCTTGAATTGATTTATATTCAACTTGATTGGTAGTTAAATTAGAAAGAGTAACTACCACTTCTTTGTTTTCGGCCCTAACTCTAGTGTATATCTCCTCGGTAATATTCCTCTTAATTAAACGTCTTAAATTTTTGCTTTCACCAAACGTTTTTCTTCCATTTAAAAAATTCCAAAGGGTGTTTAAATGCCGAATACTAACCACTTTTTCACCATCAATTTTTTTAATTTTAAAAGGGTTATTACTAAAGATACTTTTCTGGTTTACATTTGTGTAGAGTTTTTTCAGTTCATCTAACATGCCTAAAGCCAAATGTGAAACCATCAAGCTACCTGTAGAAGTGCCTAAGAATAAATCATATTCTTTACCTTCATTTTTCATTAAATATTGCGCAACTCCACCAGCAAATGCTCCTTTGCTTCCTCCTCCAGAAATTACCAATGCTTTTTTCATTATCTATAATTAAGTAGTTTACTCTATTTATTTAAAAGTATAAAAAAAGAAATGAAAAGCCGAGGTTATTTTAGCTTTACTTTTTTTAATTTAAAGCATTCTTTTTTGAGTTGATAGTATTTAAGGCTATTGAAACGAGTATATTTTTAAATTATAATTAATAAATAACCAAAGAAAAATAATTTGAATTTCTTGATTCAGATCAATGTATAAGAGTTCTTAATAAAATAAATTTGCGTTAATTTAATTTTTATCTCATGCATAAATTACATTTCGTTTTACTGCTAGTAACTTCTTTTTGCTTCAGTCAAACAGCTCCGGACTTAACAACGCAATTAACAGAAGATTACAATTTGGAAATGCCATCCTTGAAACCGTATGTAATTTATATGAATGCATCTGTAGAGGAACCAGACACGATTGCTTCTGTTACTTTGGGTATCGATTCAGATGTGTTTACAGCAGTTGAAGAAACAGGGTTTTATTATTTTTTGTGGACACCTTCTGATTATGGATCCCATGATATTCAAATTAGTGCAACAACCAATACTGGTGGCACAACGACCATTTCTAGAACCATAGTAGTAGTACAAAACTCTTCGTCAATCAATGTAGAGACTTTAAACGGTGTCATTATTGAATATACAGGGGATGCTGATAGTAAATGGCATTACGGAACTTATACTTTGCCGCAGTCTGTGGGGGCTTTTGACACAATAAATGCAACTCTGACAGTGGAATGTCCAGAAATTGATGGAGGATGTGATGACTGGGATCGATTATCACACATTGAAATTAAGGCACCTAATGGAAATTGGATTCAGATTATAAGGTATGTTACTCCTTATGGAATTGGTTGCAATCATGTTACCGACCTCACTAATTATAATTCGCTGTTACAGGGAGAAGTTGAATTTAGAGTATTTATTGATACATGGGGATCAGGTGGTTGGCAATTGTCTCTAGATTTTGAGTATATTCAAGGGATACCAAATTATGACTATTCTTCTGTTACGGAAATTTGGGATAATGATTATGATTTTGGAGATCCTTCAAACTTACAACCAGTTGAAACTAATAATATAGCTGTTCCTAATGGGATCCAAGAATCGTATTTATCAGTATCTACAACGGGTCATAATTGGGGTTCTACTAATACTTTAAATGCCGCTGAATTTTTTCAGGCGACCCATTATTTAGATATTAATAATGAACAAGCGTTCATACAAAATTTATGGAATACTTGTGATCCAAACCCAGACAGTTGTACAGCTCAACAAGGAACTTGGGAATTTAATAGAGCCGGCTGGTGTCCAGGTTCAATAGCGCGTCCCGATATATATGACCTTTCTGCTTATATAGGATCTTCTTTTGATTTGGATTATCGATTTCACCCAGACTATGTAGATTTGTGTCATCCAAATAATTCTGATTGTGATGAAGCAACGATTTCTGGTTGTAATGATTGTGATAATATATTTAACCCTTACTATAAGGTAGATGTTCACGTTATTAGCAAGAGTGATGAACCATTAATTTTTAGTGTGCCTCTTGGGGTTAATAGTTTTGAGAATAGTGAAACGTATGATTTATCAATCTATCCAAATCCAACCAATGGGAAGTTTTCTATTCAATCATCTATTCAAGATGCGGAAACAAAAGTTAGAGTTTTAACCATTGAAGGTAAACAAGTGAAATCGCTTCATTTTAACACTAAAGAAGAATTAATTAATCACGATTTTGACCTCAGTGATTTAACAAGCGGTATCTATTTTATAAGCATGAAAAATAAATATGGTTTAGCCACAAAAAAACTAATTCTTAAATAAGAAAAGGAATTATTTTTTAAGAATTATTAAATTGTGTTTTAGCAAGAAATAATATCTGCTTACCATGTTAGATTGTTAAGTTTTCAACGCTTCCAACTTTTTTTGGTAGTCTTTAATTTGATCTCTAAACTGTGCAGCATGTAAGAAATCCAAATCTTTTGCTGCAGACTCCATGAGCTTTCGGGTGTCTCTGATTTTTTGTTCTAATTCAGGAGCTGCCAAGTATGCATTTTCCGGTTCCGCCGCTTTGAGCGCCTCCTGTTCATAATAATAACTACTCACCGAGTTCTTAGTCAGTGCATTGTTTAAACTTTTATTAAGTGCTTTAGGTACGAGTTTGTGTTTGGTATTGTAGGCAATTTGTTTTTCCCGACGGTACTCCGTTTCATCGATGGTTTTTTGCATGCTTTTGGTAATTTTGTCTGCATACATAATAGCACGTCCGTTAAGATGTCTCGCCGCACGCCCTACGGTCTGCGTGAGTGAACGTGCCGAACGTAAGAACCCTTCTTTATCGGCATCTAAAATCACTACTAGTGAGACTTCTGGAAGGTCCAAACCTTCTCTTAATAAGTTGACACCTACAAGCACATCAAATATCCCTTTACGTAAATCTTGCATAATTTCAACCCGTTCCAAGGTATCCACATCACTATGGATATAGCGACAGCGAATTTGAATACGTGCCAGATATTTGGTCAATTCTTCTGCCATTCGTTTGGTTAAAGTAGTGACCAATGTTCGTTCGTCTTTTTCGACGCGTTGTTGAATTTCTTCAATCAAATCGTCAATTTGATTGAGACTCGGCCGCACTTCTATAATAGGGTCTAATAGCCCCGTTGGACGTATCACTTGTTCTACAAAAACACCGTCTGATTTTTCTAATTCATAATCTGCTGGAGTGGCACTGACATATAATACTTGATTTTGAAGGCTTTCAAATTCTTCAAATTTTAAGGGGCGATTGTCCATTGCTGCCGGCAAACGAAATCCGTATTCTACTAAGTTTTCTTTTCGACTGCGATCGCCACCATACATCGCATGAACTTGAGATATAGTCACGTGACTTTCATCAATCACCATGAGTGAATCACTCGGAAAATAATCTAATAAACAAAAGGGTCGTGTTCCTGGTGCTCGACCATCCAAGTAGCGTGAATAGTTTTCAATTCCTGAACAATAGCCCAATTCTCGAATCATTTCTAAATCAAATTCTGTGCGTTCTTTCAATCGTTTCGCTTCGAGGTGTTTTCCAATGTCTTTGAAATAGTCGTGTTGTTTGACTAAATCATCTTGAATGTCTTTGATGGCATTTTGTAAAATATCAGGCGAAGTAACAAACATATTCGCAGGATAAATCGTGATGCCTTCATATACTTCGATGACTTTATTGTTATTGACATCAAAGGCTTCAATGGCTTCTATTTCATCTCCAAAAAAGTGAATTCTGAATCCATAATCGGCATAACTTGGAAATACATCCACGGTATCGCCTTTAATTCTAAAATTACCATGGTTAAACTCCCCTTCGGTTCTAGAATATAAACTTTGCACGAGCTTATGTAGTAGTGCCGTTCTCGAAATGACTTCATTGGTTTTTAGACTGATGACATTTTTCTGAAATTCAACAGGATTTCCAATTCCATATAAGCAGGAAACAGAAGCAATGACAATCACATCTCTTCGACCCGATAGTAGGGAAGAAGTGGTGCTTAAACGCAGCTTTTCAATCTCTTCGTTAATGGATAAATCTTTTTCTATATAGGTCCCAGAAACAGGAATATAAGCTTCGGGCTGGTAATAATCATAATAGGATACAAAATATTCTACAGCATTTTCAGGAAAAAACTGTTTGAATTCTGAATACAGTTGTGCGGCAAGAGTTTTGTTATGGGCTAACACGAGTGTCGGACGCTGAACTTCTTGAATGATATTGGCAACTGTAAATGTTTTCCCAGACCCAGTAACCCCTAACAGGGTTTGGTATTTTTCTTCGGACTCAATTCCTGAAACTAATTGCTTTATTGCTGCAGGTTGGTCTCCAGTGGGTTTGAAATCAGATGTAAGCTTAAATTGCATACTTGCAAAGCTAATGCAAAGAAAGCGCTAGTGCAAAGAGAGTCTAAAAATCTTTTTAAAAACAAGTTAATAATTCATATAAACCCACCCAGATCGGGGTTTTAAATTAGGAACGTTCAAATGCAATACATAAAAATAGGTTCCAACAGGAAGAAGGCTGTCTCCCCTTAATGGACCGTAATTTGCTTTTCCATCCCATTTAAGATCATTATCTCCTTTGAAAATGAGAGTTCCAAATCGATTAAATATTAAGAGTTCATGCTGTAAAAATACATCATAGAGCCCATCTATATTAAACCAATCATTGTAACCATCTTCATTGGGTGAAAAACCCTGAGGGATGGTGGGGTTACAGTCATTTACCTCTAAATCTACTGAAAAAATCTCATAACAGGGTTCTGCATCTAATTTGAAATATATTGTTGTAATATTATTCGAATTGATGTATTGTGAGGGATCGATCAAAGCCCCAAGGTCATTAATCAAAACGTCTAAAGATTGGTAAAAAACAGCGGTCTCTAAATCGAAAGAAGGGTCAATTTCATTTAAAGCAGTGAGTAAATTAAAAACAGCTTCGTTATTTCCAAAGTTACAACCGGTTAAAGGACTTAAAGAGGTAGGCGCAGAAGATTCTAAAAAATCAATTAAAGTGTTAGCCGTATTGTTTATTTCATTAATTTCTGTGATGATGCCATTTCCTGTGCCAGTATCATCGACTACAATTGTAAGGTTAATGGTATTTGAATTTGAAGGGGCTATCGTAAAACTAATCACATTGGATTCGGTACTATTGATGGCAATGTCGTTTGTAGTTTGCGCTTGTGCAACCAGATTTGAATCGGCATAAAATGCAATGGGCGTATTAGCAGGAAGTAACTGTGTGGAATTTAGATTTCCTATAGTATATTCAAGGGTTAATTGACGAGAATTACAGCGTTGATCAATAGTGTCAACAGCGACAGTTGCATCGGGTAATTGACTGTTTAATACAGTAATGATGTTATTTACCATCACTAAATCTTGCCCAGAACTTAATTGTATAGTAGCTGTTGTGTCTCCCACATTAATGGTATTTTCTATGGGATAAAAATCGATATCCATATTGAATAAATTGGAATCGTTCGTAAAACTATTGGTACCATTAAAGGCATTATTTGCGGGATTAAGAGGAGGATTACTTAGTGTAATTCCGTTCATTTGTAATACTTCATTGACAGCCAATCCTGCATCGCCTTCCCAAGCTACAAATCCAATTTTAGCTCCATTAGTGTCCATAACATTAAGGTTGTTTAGCTCAATGGTGATGTTATCAGGAACACTTTCTAAACCATCATAGACATTCAACTGATTGAGCGGAAGCGCTGGGTCTGAGTAAATGATTGTAATTGCCCAACCAGCAAAATTTGTTCCTGTTGAACAGTAGGCCGATGAAATTTCTATTTGTTCTAAATTGCTAAGCGTATAGAGGCCGTTCCTTTCTGTTTGAATTAAAGAAGTTACATCTGCAAAAGCTGCAAAAAATTGTCTTGAAGAATCCAAGGTATAGGCGAAGGTTCGTGAGGGTGTAATTTCGGTGGTATTCAGAGTCACATTGAAATCACCTGACCCTGATCCCGCCCAATAAAGATAAGCAGCTTCGATGGTTTGTGTAGAGGATAAATTTAAGGATGCTGAAGAAGCCGTGTTTATAACACAATCTACAGCACTGTTGTTTTCGGACGTATTAAGAGTGTTCCCAATTGCGGTATAGTCTAAATGACCGTTTAATTGGTTAAACAATGAAATGTCTTGCGCCTGCAATGTGTTAAATAACAAGATGCTGATCAAAAAAAAATTAATATTGAGTTTTTGTTTCATAAATTTTAGGCTTCTCAAAGATATCAATTTTTGGGCACTTTAAAATTACCGTCTTAACGAAAAATGCCCTCGAAATATCTTATTGTTTTGAAGTTTAGTATAAAACCAATAATCCGAAGAAGGAGTGTTATCTCCATTGTAGGTACCATCCCACCCAGCACCCAAAGGGTTTAATTTGATAATCAGTTTTCCAAATCGGTCAAAAATATACACTTCACTGTTTACTTGGTTTGGTGTATTAATTCCGTACACATGCCAGGTGTCATTATATCCATCACCATTAGGCGTGAAAAACTTTGGAAAACCAATCACAGCAATGTTTTTTTGGATTGTTCCACAGTCGTTTTTGTCCCTCACATATACTGTGTGAAACCCAGGTTTCACTCCAATAAATAGATTCGAATCTTGAAAGTTAGAAAACTCACTATCCAAAGCATATTCGTAATTCCCCTCTCCAGAAACAAAAATAGTCACTGTATTGTTTTCGACTCCATCCACAATAGCAATAGAATCAAAAGTGGCAATATTTGAAGGAATCACTGTGATAGTTCTTAGCTTTGAGCAACCATCTGAATTACTAACACTGACTGTGTAAACTCCAGGGGTGTTGATTTCAATTTGAGGTGTAGTTTCTCCTGTTGACCAATCGTAAGAAAATGAATTTGGAAGCCCACCGATGATGCCACCTTCTAAGCTTATTGTACTAGGAAATGAGTTAAGACAATATTGCTGTTGCTGTTCTGTGACTAACTGAGGTAAATCCTTAACCTCCAATTCAACTTGATTGATACCATGGCAATCGTTTCCATTTTCAATACGTGCAAATAGGATTTGACTATAAGCAGAAGTGTTGGTGTAGTTAGCAGGGAGCGGGTTGATTTCTAAAAGTGCCTCTTGGTAGGTTTCGTAATAACTTAGCGTAAAAATTGCTGGGAGGTCAGAAAGCACATCGGCATCGGCATCACTTAAAGTGAAATTAAAAAAGCCATCTTCGTTGCCATCCGAATCGCAAGATTTTAAAACTGTATCTGTTCCTGTGGTGGTGCTTACACTTAATGTTAATGCTGCAATATCAAAGCAGTTAGTGTTGGTGTCTATAAGTTGTACATACACAGTTTGAGGGTTTGTTGTGTTGTTAAAACCAGAACCATTTATCTCGTCTGTTGAGTTTTGTGCCGCTGTTAAAGATGTATAAAATTTTGTATCTCTGTTGGGGATGTTGTTTATAAGCGTTTCGTTTATTTCTGTAAGGTTAAAAGTTGTGAAGCCATCAAATAATCCATCGTCATCACATTGCACTAAAGAAGTGTCAAAAGCAATAGGGAGTGGGCTGTATTCGATTTGAATGGAGCCATAGCTTATACAGCCGTTATCTAAAACAACTTCAACAGAGTAGAGCCCTTCCGATTCAACTTCAAAAGTAGATGCTGTGTTTCCAGAAAGTGGGATGTTATTTTTAAACCATTGGTAAGACAGAACGTTATTTTGAAGTGCACTTAAGGATGTAGTTTCATCGCCACACAATGAATTGTTAGTTGCTATTAAACGGTCTATTCCTAAGTCAGTCCCCAGTTTAAAACTGCTGGCTTCTAAAAATACAGCGGAATCATAACGGAAGTTTTGTTCATCAGCAATAACTAGTTTGACATGGTAAATTTCGTTTGGGATGATATTTGCAGTCGCAGTAAGAACCGCTGTTTGTCCATTAAAATTAATAGGTGCTGAATTTGAATTCCAACTGCCAAAATAGGCTTCATTAATGGGGTCACATTCGCCTGGTACACCAGAATGAACAGTTGTTACCTTTACAGGGGTTTCAGTTGTTGGAACCAGAGCAATATTCGTGTAATCTACATCGGTGTCTTTACGAATCAAAAACCCAAATAAATCTGAATATTGACAGGTACTAGAATTATTTTCTTGATATTCTTCAGACGCAAATACATAGTTGAAACTAATTTGGCTTGCACTCGCTGAAAAGTTAAATTCTATAATAGTTGCATTGAGTGTATTACTTTCATTTAGGATCATTTCTAAGTCAGGGTCTCCTCCCCAGTTAGAAGCATCATCGTCACTCAAAGAATCATTTGGTCCGCCTACATTACTCAGTTTTCCAGTACTCAAAACAACGCCACTGTCTAAAGGAAAACTGCTGCCGTTGGCGTTAAAATAGCCATAGCTTTTGTCGGTAGCGTTAAAATCACCACCAACAACATTTGTGACTACTAAATTTTCAACACAAGAGCTGTTAATTAGTACATTTTCAATCAATTCTTGAGGGGTATAAGCAGAACTACTGACTTCTACGTTTTGACTCAAAGCAGTGACTGAAACTAATAAAAAAATAAATTGGTTAAATTTTTTCATGAATAACAATGCAAAGATACGGATTGAATTGTTAGGGTTCTCTTTTAATTATTGACTTATTGATTATAAAAAACAATTTAGATCTTTAGGCTAAAATGTCCCTTAAATAAGCGTCCATCTTCAAGCTTGACGAAAAACCAATAATCTGAAGTTGGCATGGCCAACCCATTATATGTACCATCCCAACCTGCACCCGAAGGGTTTAATTGGATGAGCAGTTTTCCGAATCGATCAAAAATATATACTTCACTGTTTGCTTGGTTGGGAGTGTTGATTCCAAACACATGCCAAGTATCATTAAATCCATCTCCCTTAGGCGTGAAAAAATTAGGAAAACCAATCACAGATATGTTTTTTTTGACTGTCCCACAGTCTTTTTTGTCTCTAACATATACCGTATGAAGCCCTGGCACAACTCCAATAAAAGTATTTGAGTCTTGAAAACCAGTGAATTCAGTGTCCAATGAATATTCGTAATCACCTTCTCCAGAAACAAAAATAGTGACAGAATTAGCTTCAACAGCATCTAAAATATCTATGGAATCAATAGTTGCAGTATTGGAAGGTCCCACAGTGATGGTTCTTAGTTTTGAGCAGCCATTAGAGTTTGTTACAGTTACCGAGTAAGTCCCTATTGTATTGACTTGAATTTGTGGGGTGGTAGCAGCAGTTGACCAATTGTAAGTAAATGAATTTGGAAGTGCATTAATAATACCACTATCTAATATAATAAAATCAGGAAATGTATTTAGGCAATAGATGCGTTCATCTTCAACAACTAACGGAGGAAGTTTAAATACCACCAGTTCAATTTGATTGATTCCGAAGCAGTCGTTACCATTTTCAATTCGAGCGAAAAGAGTCTGATTATAAGCAGTGGTATTGGTGTAATTACTTCCTAATGGATTGAATTCTAAAAGTGCCTCTTGGTAGGTTTCGTAATAATCGAGCGTATAGGACAAAGGCAACCCAGTAAGTACTGCAGCATCAGCGTCTCTTAAGTTGAATTCAAAAAAACCATCCTCAGTGCCATCCGAATCGCAAGAACTTAATCTTGTATCCGTCCCTCTTGTGATATTAACTGTCAAAGTTAGTTCTGCAATATCAAAGCAATTTGTGACTGTATTTATAATTTGAACATATACCGTTTGTGGATTTGATGTATTGTTAAACGCTGTCCCATTAATTTCATTTATTGAGTTCTGAGCTGCAGTTAAGCTTGTGTAGAATTTTGTAGCCCTGTTGGGATCGGTATTAATAAGTGTGGCGTTTATTTCTGTGAGATTAAAAACGGTCAAACCATCATATGTTCCATCCTCATCGCACTGTACTAAAGAGGTGTCTATTGTATTTGGTAATGGGTTTATAATCAGGTTAAATGAAGTGGTTTTAAAACAATTTTCATTTAATATAGTTTCAATTCTAACAAATATTTCTTCTGTATTAGGAACAACATTATAGTATAAATTGGGATGTGGATTTGTTTTTGTATTGGCATCAGTTTGTGATCGATAATAGCTCACACTAAACTTTAAAGAATCTTGAGATCCTAATACATCAGTATCAAAAAGTTTGAGATTCGTTATTTTTTGACCATTCGTTCCGTTTCCATCAACTAAATCATCACACACTTCGTTGTTCGTAACGTTGTTCGCTGTTGGAGTATTAAAGACTGTTAACAACAATGGGGTGGTATCAAAGCAGGCTTGATTTGAGCTGTTTTCAATTCGAGCAAAAAGGGTTTGTGGATTGCTGATGTTTTGATATGGCATGACTAGCGCATCTGTATCTGTATCCGCATTTATTTGGGACTCATAATATTTAATGGTATGGTTAGAAGGGAGTTGCCCATTCAATATTTCGAAATCAGAGATTTGGTTGAGGTTTAAAGCGATTACACCATCGTTATTATCGTCACACTCTAAAATATCACTAGCGCTAAATGCTGTTGGAATTTTGAAGATTTCTATTGTTTTTGAAAAAGTATTAACTACCGTTCCTAATGTAATAGTTGCTAAAACTGTAAAAACTCCTGTATTTGCATAAATATGTGTTGGAGAATCGGTCGTAAGCGTTGCACTAAAATCTCCAAAATCCCATTGAATACTATCATAATTTTCATTGCTGTCAATCGAAAAATGGGTTGTATTTCCTAAACATAAATTATCGGCTTCAATTTTAGCTAAGAAAAAAGATTGTATAAATGGAGGTAACCCTAAACGCACGTTTGTTCCAACAGCCAAAGGTTGTCCTCCTGCTACATAGTTAGATAATGAGCCTAATTCATCTGGGTCATTGATGACATCTAGAAATGAACTGTTGGAGTATACAGCTCCATATATCTTTCCATCGGGAGCAAGTTGAAGCGCAAAAATTGAAGATCCCCCTTGTTTGACAGCTATTTTAGACCCTGCAATATCCGATGCATTTAAATCAAATTGATAGACATTATTTCCAGCACTTGCATATAGTTTACTTGAATTTGTTGAAAAAGCCGTTCCATAAAATCCAGAATTACTATCGAGGTTTACAGGGTTACTGACTGTTCCTGTAGCATCATCAAAGTCGTAAAGCCAAAAGCTTCCAGTTGTACTGTTTGTGCTTTGCCCTTGAGTCGTTGCTTGTTCGTTATGACAGATTGCAAGTTTGGTGCCGTCAGGAGAGGCTTTTAAATATCCGATTGAGTTTCTTCGGTACCCATTTGTAGAAATTAGAGGAGATATTTGAGTAGAGATAGGAGTTGTATTTACTCCGTTTGTATCCCCACGAAAGGCATAAAAGACGTCCATAAAATGACTTAAAACCCAATAAGATTGTCCATCATTATGCTCTACAGCTGTAATTTTTTCAGCACATTTAAAACTCGTTTGATTCTGGTTATTTGGGTCATAGGTTAACAGATGTATGTTTTTTTCGGAGGATACAATATCTCCGTTACCATTATTTAGAGTCAAATCGACCAACGAATAGTTGAGGCCGTTATTAAATCCGTCATCACTGTTTGGAACGCTTCCACCACCAGGGTCATCATATTCAGAAATCGCATTTCCATTAACATCTGCTGGTCCTTGATTTGGATAAGCCCATGCATTGTTGTGATGTGGCTCATCGACTGTAAAAATATAATAGTGATTAGGGTTTCCCGGGCGTGGAACAATCAATCCAGAAGAAGTACTTGAAGGGTCTCCAAGCAATCCATTTCCAGCATTATAATCGGCACTCGGCATTATTTGATGATTTTTATCCCATACATTCCGACCATCTGTGTATAATAATAAATTGCCGTTAGAATCAGAAATGGAAGAACAGCCTTCGTTAGTGTTTATAGTAGAGTCAGCTGCATTAGTAGGGGAAACGGTACCTGTATTTGTGTCAAATATTAAGCCTGCACCATTCCCAAAATACCAGTGGGATGCTTCGCTTTGAGAGAAACCATAAAATGATGTTATTAGTAAAACAAGTATTACAACATATTTCATCAAAAATAATTAGCTTAAGTTTCTTGTTTTGTAACAAAAAACAATGATAAATTAGGGGTTGTTAAATATACTACAAATCTCTCTTTTTTAATAATTTATAGGATAAAAATATAAAAATTATCGTCCATAAAATGACAATTAAGATGTTGTCAAAGTAAACTGCATAATCATAACTTATGTCCGTATTTGATGGAAATTTTGTCATCGCAATACGTTGAAATGGTTGTTTTATGAGATTAGACATTGAAGTTAATGGTAAAAAGTCTTGTATCTTTTGAGCAACTTCATAAGTCCCTTTCCATGAGATGAGTCCTAAGATGATCCATTCTAAAATTAAATCGACAAACAGAAAAGCTAATGCGAATGCAGACCTTTTGGCCAAGACCCCTAAAAATAAACAGAAAGAAAAGAACCCAACAAGTTTCACAAAATAGGCAACTAAAAACTCCATTTGTTGAATAATAATATCAAATTCATTGTAACTTGAATAAATCAAACCAAGTACTAAGGATATGATAAAAATAATTACGGTTGAAATGAGAGAGAAAAAAATAATGACATAGAATTTAGATAAGATAAATTCCTTTTTACTCAACCCATCAATGAGGTTTTGTTTTAATGTTTTATTGCTGTATTCATTGCCAATCATTGAAACCACTACAATGGCAAAAAAGAATTTAAATAAGGCTGAAAAAAAGGTGGTGATATGCCATATAATAGGAAAATTAAAAATGCCCAATTCCCCGAGTTCAAGGGTGAAAAAACCAAAAAAATTAATTTTTACAGCCGATAATAAAATGACACAAAGGGGGAGAATAAAGGAAATAAATATCAGTATTTTACTCGTTTTGTTGAGTAATAATTTTTGAAGTTCTAGGTCTAATAATCGT
>JABAYY010000094.1 GCA_018608765.1 Flavobacteriaceae bacterium | reverse complement strand
AGTATTAGAAACAATAAATAAATTTAAATCATAAACACAATTACAATGAAACACTTAAAATCACTTTTATTAGCAGCTACACTTTTTGTTGCGACTAGCTTTACAGCACAAGCTCAAACAAAAGTTGCGCATATTAATACACAAGAATTAGTAGAAGCAATGCCAGAAATGCAAAGTGCAAAATCAGAATTAGAAAAATTGGCTAAAACTTATGAAACAGACATTCAAGCAATGGCCACTGAATTACAAAATAAAATAAAACAATACGATGGTGAGTCTGCTACCAAAACAGATGAGGAGAATGGAAAGCGTTTACAAGAAGTTCAAGGAATGGAACAGAGTATTCGTCAATACCAAACACAAGCACAACAAGACTTGCAGAAAAAAGAATTTGATTTATTAAAGCCAATCACTGAAAAGGCTAAAAATGCAATTCTTAAAGTTGGGAAAGCTAAAGGATTCGATTATGTACTGGATGCTTCTCAAGGGCAAGGCATTATTTATGCTGGTGGTACTGACTTATTAGTAGATGTAAAAACTGAATTAGGGTTTTAATAAAACACCTCTCAAATAATTTATAAAAAGCTGCCTCTATTAGAGCAGCTTTTTTATTTTTGTAATATATGAGTTCAAAACCCATTGGTATATTTGATTCGGGCGTCGGAGGCCTATCTATTTGGAGTGAAATCCATCAACTGCTGCCTATGGAATCTACTATTTATCTTTCGGACTCAAAACATGCCCCCTACGGACCTAAAGGTAAAGAAACTATTATTAATCTTTCTGTTAAAAACACAGAGTGGCTCATTAATCAAGGCTGTAAACTCATTGTGGTAGCTTGTAATACTGCCACAACCAATGCCATTGAAACACTAAGAAAAAACTACCCCATTCCCTTTATTGGTATTGAGCCGGCGATTAAACCAGCAGCACTACAATCAAAATCCAAAGCCATAGGCATTTTAGCGACCAAAGGGACGCTTAGCAGTCAATTGTTTCACAAAACATCACAACTCTACTCTAGTGATTTATTAGTGATTGAACAAGTGGGAGACGGCATTGTAGAGCTCATTGAAAATGGCGCATTGTATTCTGATGAGATGAAACACTTACTTCATAACTACCTCCAACCAATGCTTGATGCTAAAATCGATTGTTTAGTTTTAGGTTGTACACATTATCATTTTTTGACCCCTATTCTAAAACAGCTACTGCCTAATCATGTTAAAATTATTGACTCTGGGAAAGCGGTTGCCAGACAAACAAAAGCAGTCTTGGAAAAGACCAAATTATTAAGTGCGGAAATTCCTGAAAAAATGAATCGTTTTTACACTAATGGTGAAGAAAAAGTCATTGCTTCACTTCTAAAAACAGAAATAGCTGGTATTACAAAACTAGAGTTTTAGCTTTAATTTACACTTGGGCAATTACAGTCGTATTTTTCTTTCTTACACCCAAAGTTAAACCCTAAAGTCACTTGGTGATAGCCTCCGTTATTGAAAACTATCGAATTGGCTTGATATGAGTAAGTATAAGCAAATACAAAGTTATTATACTCCGCTCCTAGGATTGGTGTGAAATACTGAAGTTTTTGACTGCTTACTCCTGAATCTGTGGTGAATTCTGCGCCATCAAAACTTCTTCTGTAAGAGATTCCGGCAAATAGTTTTCCGAAATCTAATTCTTTGTATGCTTTGAAGTTAACGTCAATAAACGATTCTTTTGTAGCATCTTTATAGGCATACATCAAAGAGGGCTCAAAACTCCATTCACTGCCAAATTTAGAAAACACATTCCCTGCAGAAAAGAGATAAGTTCGAAGGTTATCATAGCTTATCCCCTGTTCGTTGATATTAATGCCTTCATTTGCCAAAACGTTTTTAGCGGTCGCATGGGCATAGAAATTTATGAAATGGTAAGAAAATCCAAAATCAATATTAAAATCAGACGCACTTTGTTCAATTCCTGCAATAATTGGATCAAACTCCAAAAAAGCAGTCTCATCTAACTTATATTGAATCAATCCAGCACTCAAACCAAAAGACAACATATTTAAATCAATCGTGTTTCTAGAAAACATAAGGTGATGAGCATAGGTCAAATAAGCTCCTGTTTGGGAATGGTATCCATTTTTGTCATTAAAAAAAATGGCCCCAACTCCAGATGAAGATTCTCCGACACGTCCATTTATACTCATCGTTTGAAGACTTGGAGCGTCTTCATCACCAAACCATTGTTGACGGCCTGTGAGCCTAATTTTATTACAATTAGAAACACCTGCCATTGAAGGATGAAGCAAATAATAATTATCCGTTAAATAATCAGAATAAATTGGTAACCCTTCTTGAGAGCTTATTGACTGACTGAACAACCCTGTAATGGCAATAAGCACAAGTTTCTTAAATACTGTCATAAATATTATCTTTTGAGCGTAAAATTTGCTCTTAATTGGTTAATTTCACCTGTTACTGGTTCATTATAATCTAACACAAACCAATAATCACTAGATGGTAGGCGCTCTCCATTAAAAGTTCCATCCCAGCCCTTACCTGTAGGACTGATTTGTTTTAATAATTTACCATAACGGTCAAATATATAAATTTTTGAGCTAGATTTCACTGTCATTCCTATGATATTCCATGTGTCGTGGTATCCATCGCCGTTTGGTGTGAAAAATTTTGGGTAACCTATCACTATTTTCTTCTGACTAATCGCATTACAGTTTAATAGATCTCGAACATAAATAATGTGGTCGCCAATCCTAACATTTGTAAATGTCGGTTCCTGCTGCCAGGGTCCAAAATCAATACGGTACTCATATATGCCTGTGCCTACAACGCTTACTTCTAGTATGTTATTGTCTGAAAATAACGCTGATTTTATTTCGACTCCGATGCTTTCGGGAGGATACGAACTTACGACTTCGGTGCTGGCTGGTATGCGACATCCTGAAGATATATTGGTGGCTAATACGGTATAGGTGCCTTCTGAACTTGGAGAAAAACTGGCGCTGGTGGCGCCGGGGATTATATAATTGTTGGGGGTTAAATCTACTTGTTCTATACTGCCTTTATACCATTGAAAACTATAAATGGAGGGGCTTAGTTGGGTGTCGATGGGGGGGTTGGTAAAAAGAGCTGGGTGACTGCACTGATTACCTGGTCGTTTTTGTTTAGACAGATCATGTAGCGGTCTAGTATGCCTATTTCGGGAACGGGATTAACAATGATGGTTAATGGAACGATGACAAAACAGTGGTTTGTTTTTGGTTGGAGGCGGACATATATTTCCTGGGTTAGAATGATTGTGTTTTCAAAGTTGGTGGGGTCTGGTATGGTGTTGGTGTTGCCGGATTGGGCGTCTATTTCATCTTCATAGTAGCTGATGTCAAAGTCTGTGGCGGTTAGCCCGTTTAATATTTGTGATTCTCTTAATGTGAGGTCAAAGTAGTCAAAACCGTTGTTGTCTATTTCACATTCTTCTAATGGGGGTGGGGTTTTGTTTACATTGGCGTAGAGGATGGTGTTTAAGTCTAGGGGGATTGTTTTTGTACATTGGTTGGTGCCTGTAGCGAGTACGGTAATGGTGTTTATCAAGGTGGTGCTGGTGTAGGTGGATGGGGATGGGATGGGATTGTTGTTGGCTAAATCGAGTTGGGTTTCAAAGTAGGTTAATACAATGGTGGTGTCGTTGTTTGTGATTTGGGATTCCCGAAGTGTTAAATCATAAATGGTGCTTATTTGATCGTTACATTCTATGATTGGGTCGGGAGTGAACAGAACGGGGGTTAGGTTTACTTGTAATTCAAAGTGCATGTCGGTGCGTACGCATTCACGCGCATCTAAATTCATGTTGTTGTCTGGATCAAATTGGGCGCGTACATAAATGGTTTGTGGATTGGAGGTGTTTGAATACATGCTTGGATTGGGGATGGTAATATTGTTTATTGCGTCTTGTTCACTTAGATGATAACTGATTAAAATTGGGGTGGTTTGACTGCCTATAAGTTCAGCTTCTTTGGTGGTTAAATCAAAGGGGGTTTGGGTGGTGTCGCTACACAAAATATAGTCGGTGATGGTGTGTGGCTCTGGGAGGGGGTCAACGTTTAGGGTGATGTGGTGGCCAAGTCCCAAACAGGCATTAACGTCGTTGCTGTCAACGCGTACATAGATGTTTTGGGTGGTGGGACTTGCGGTGTTTCTGTGTTTGGAAATGTCTGGAATGGGGTTGGTCTCGGCCAAAGCGTCGGCTTGTGAGATGTAATAGGAGACGGTTAGGTTTTGATTGGTGGGAAGTTGTGCTAGAACTTTGGCGGTGGCATCACTAAAATCAAAGGAGGCAACGCCGTTGGAGTTGTTGTTATCGGTGTCGGTGTCGTCGCAAACAAAGTATTTTAATTGGAAGGTGTTTGGGTTTAAAAGAGTGGCTCCGACTACTAAGTTGACTTTGGAGGTTCTAAAACAGCCGAAGGTGGTTTCGACTCTTGCATAGACGGTACTGTTCACAGGGGTTGGGTTGGTGTAAATGATGGGGGTGGTTATTTGATCTATTACAAAACCTGAATCTGCCTTAGATTGGGTAAGGTAATAGCTGAAGGTTTCTGTTGCGTAATTCATCGAGATGAGTTGATTGGCTTGGGTTAGGTTAAAATCGGTGATCCCATCGGTGTCGGTGTCGCATTGTTTGAGAGTGACTTCTGTAGTTATTACGGGAAGGGGGTTGACTATGAGTTGAAAACTGGTGGTGCCGTAACAGTCGATATTTAATTTGTTTTCTAGTCTTGCAAAAATAGGTTGAGGATTTGAGGTGTTGGCGATGGGGGTGGTAATGTCTGTACCCGATACACCTAAATCTGCAGCGGCCTGATCGTAATAAAACTTAACGGCATAGGCCGAAGACGATTGAGAACCTAAAACCTCCGATACCTTAGTGCTTAAATCAAATTCTACAATCCCATTGGTGTCATCGCCATCAATAGAATCATCGCAAAATATTAAATCACCGAGTGAAGAAATTGAAGGTGCTGAAAAAAGATTTAACATGAACGAAACAGTCTCATAACACCCTGAATTCAAATATTCAAAGCGCCCATAAATGACTTGACCATTAGTACCGGTAAAGGCTGCAGCATCAGTAGCTGATATTGGATTTGTATCCGCATCAGCTTCCGCTTGAGAAGTGTGATACGTTAAAACAAAATCGGCTGGGTTCGGATTCGGAGCAAATATGATGGGGTCATTTTGAGTTAGATCAAAAACATAAGAAGTTGCTCCAGTGGGGTCACAAATTAATAAATCATTAGGATTTGCATGAATGAGTTCTGGGAAAACTTCTATACAAACATCCTTTGTGTATTCACAGCCAAAATCATCCATGACACGATACGTATAACAAAATATTCCATCGGATGGTGGCTGCACAGTAATGGTATTTCCAGAAGTATTGGTAATTGTATTATCCGCATCCCAGCCTTCTGAAGTAATTGCAGGAGTAAAAGAAATATTTGGGGGTAGAATTAAAGGGTCAAAGTTTATAACCCATGAAAATATATAACCATTGTCGGAAGAAATATTATCAGTAACCCGAATCGTCCAACTCCCATTTAGGGTAGAGCCCAGAAGACCATCAAGTGGATTTAAAGACGAATAGTCTCCTGCGGACACAAAGGAATCCATATATGTTGCTGGTCCATTTCCGGCAACAAACGTACCATTTGTTTGTACTCCTGCTGTTAATGTAGGTAGAGAAGTGTTCGCAACGAAACAATAATTAAATCCTTGACCAGCTGTCAAAACACTACTTTGACTGTCAACAGGTGAAGTGGCCCACGGTATTCCTAAATTTGCAGAATCTCCTCCCTGATTGTGAAGCCTTACAGATTGGCCTGAAGGAGAGATGATATCGATGTCTAAATCTCCTAGATATGAGTGCTCCATTTCCAAACAGATTTCAGACAAGTGATTGATGTCATCTAAAGTTTGGGAAGACTCAAAACAATCTACAACAATTGATGTTTCATATACTGCTCCATTTCCATCTGGCAGAAACGTTACGCCACTCACGGGGGGCGTACAAAGGGTTAGAAAAGGAGTTTCATTCGCAACTCCTGTAATCGTAGTTGATTCTCCAAAACAAAGCGACGCTTCTACAGCAGCAGTCCCCATGAAATCAATCGCGGTGGATACTTGAACGACCTGATTTATTAAATTTGAATTTTTACATCCAGAGGGATCGTTACTAGTATTAGTATCAGAAATATTTAAATTCACATAATAAACTCCGGGTGTTGTATATGAAAATGTAGCTGTTTGGCCGTTTTGGGTGGTTCCATCACCAAAATCCCACTCATAAGAAGCTCTCACTCCACTCGTCCCAAACTGACCACTACCCGTTAAGCTGATTTGTTGGTTTGGACAGACTCTTATATACCCATCTGTGTTAGGGGCTGGGACCGCTGAATCAATTTGAGAAATGATGGTTTGACAGGGCTCATAGCATGAAATATTTGCCGCCCAACCATTGGAGTTAGTAACAGTACTACTGATAAATTGCAAAGTTATACAACCGGAGGAGGAAGTTGCTTGGATGATTCCTGGACTCATGGTACCAGAATAACTCCCAATGGTTGGGTCTGAAGTAGTTTGACCGTCAAAAAAAGTTAAAACATCTTCTGTGGACTGTGTGTCAAAGGATGTAAAGTCTAATTTTATAGTTTGTCCTGCGTTTTGCGGACAAATTGTAAGGATAAAGTTCTCATTGTTCGAGTAATCAGAGTTTCCACCAGAGTCAAATAAAACTCCGCTACATCGTGTAAATGTACCGTTTTGCATATTGATATCTTGTGCGAAAGTAAAAAAGCAAACAAGACCAAAGAACGCTGAAAGTAGGAGTTTCATTCTTTATATTTATTTGGGTGCTCTCCAAATATACAGAAATTTCTTTATTATCTTTGCAAAAATTATAATGATGAAAAAAATAACCGTTTCAGTTCAGGAGACAAGCAATACAAAAATCATAAAATTTGAAACGGATTCATTTCTTACTAAATATGAGAGTTTTGAATTTTCAAATATCGATGAAGCTAAAAACTCTCCCTTAGCGCAACAACTTTTTCACCTTCCTTTTGTAAAGAAAGTGTACATTTCAGGTAACTTTGTGGCAATTGAGCGTTATGACATTATTGAATGGAGTGATGTCCAAAAAGAAGTTAGCGAAGAGATTGAAAACTACTTAAATGAAGGGGGAGTCGTTATTTTAAATGAAGGCAAAAAGAAAAACCCAATAACAATTTATGCGGAAAGCACTCCAAATCCAGGGGTACAAAAGTTTGTTGCAAATAAAAGTTTAGTGTCTCAGACATTTGAATTTACATCAATTGAGGAAGCAAAGTTATCTCCTTTTGCTACAGCTCTCTTTCAGTTCCCTTTTGTAAAGGCCGTTTTTATTGACAAAAATTATGTGTCAATCACAAAGTATGACATTGTAGAATGGGAAACCATTACTCTTGATCTAAGAGAATTTATGAAGTCTTATATCGAAGACGGAAAAGAAATGGTATCCGCATCTGCGGCAAAGGTTTTAGAAAAAACAACTGCCCAGTTGGATGGCGCTTACGAAGCTTTGGACGACACCTCAAAAGAGATTATCAATATTTTAGAAGAACACATAAAGCCAGCTGTCGCCAGTGATGGTGGGAACATTCTATTTGAGTCTTACAATGCCGCAACAAAAACAGTAAAAGTCATTTTACAAGGCGCTTGTAGTGGTTGTCCATCCTCCACCTATACGCTAAAAAGTGGTATTGAAGCCATGCTAAAAGAAATGTTAGCAGGAAGAGTGGAAATTGTGGAGGCTATCAATGGATAACTATCTAAGTTAAAAGTGAACTGTTTTTAAAAAAAATCTGCTACTTCCCTTCCAATAGTACTGCCGATTGCAATACCCATGCCTCCCATTCGGACTCCACAATACACATGGTTAGATAGTTGCTTTACAATTGGTTTTTTTTGAGAACCAACGCCCATGATCCCAGACCATCTGTGTTCGATTTCAAATTCTCTGTTGGATAAAATTGTGTTTTTAAGCAGCGTTTCTAAAGCATTTTGAATCCGATCCGTTTGAGAAAATTCAGTGGTGTTTTCTGAGTCAAAATCTAAATTTCGTCCGCCACCTAAAAGAATACGGTTGTCAATATTTCGAAAATAATAATATCCACAATCTAGATGAAACGTTCCTTTTATGTTTAAGTTTTTTATCGGCTTGGTAATTAAAGCTTGTGCGCGGGCGGGCTGCACATCTTCATTAATCAATTGTTGTGCAAACCCATTAGTGGTTAAAATCAATTTTGCGGAAGAAAACTCAAAATGATTTGTTTTGATAGCGACATTATTAAACTGTTCGGTGTAAGTTTCCACTGTACTATTATTCAAAATAATAACTCCTTGTTTCTGAACTTTTTTAATTAATTCCTGCATCATTTTCCCGGTATCAATTTGACCTTCAAACTGATTTCGTATATAATTATTTTGAACGCCTTTGAAATCAAAACTGTTGGGTACATTTGAAAATACTGCGTCTTTAAAAATTGGTTTTAGTAGGCTGTTAACTTCTTTCATTTTTTGCAAACAGTTATCATAAAGGCTGCTGTCTTTTTCTAAAAACAATTCATACCCTCCCAACTGCTGATACGATAGTGCTTCATCTCCAAGGGTATGCCTCAAAAGTTGAAGACCCTTTTGCCGCTGGTTGACAAGTTCTACAACTTCTTCTGTTGTATGTGATTGTAAATCTTGTAAAATTTCGCTTAGGCTACCAAAACAGGCGAATCCAGCATTTTTAGTACTAGCTCCTTGAGGAAACAGTCCTTTTTCAAGAATAACTATTTTGGCATTTGGCGCCTTTTTTTTAAGATGAAGCGCAGTACTTAAGCCTACTATTCCACTCCCAACGATTGTATAGTCAACATTGTTTAGCCAAGTTTTAAGTTCCCAATAGGATAAATTCATGAGCTAAAACTACAATTTTTATTGGAGTATTTTAGACCAGATTTAGAATAAAAAAAACTCCGAATTAGATTCGGAGTTTTTATTTTAAGCGTCTTCAATAACTTTTATTTCGAAGTCTTCCATGAATTTAGTGGTATAGTTACCCGCTATATAATCTGGATGATCCATCAACTGACGGTGAAATGGAATGGTTGTGTTGATGCCTTCAATTACAAACTCATCTAAAGCACGTTTCATTTTGCTAATCGCTTCTTCTCGTGTTTGAGCCGTTGTAATCAGCTTTGCAATCATAGAGTCATAGTTCGGAGGAATACTATATCCAGCATATACATGCGTATCTAAACGAACTCCATGCCCACCAGGCGAATGTAGGGTTGTTATTTTGCCAGGAGAGGGTCTAAAATCATTAAACGGGTCTTCGGCATTAATTCTACATTCTATTGAATGTAATTTTGGGATGTAGTTTTTTCCAGAAATAACTACCCCAGCCGCTACGGATATTTGTTCACGTATTAAGTCAAAATCAATCACTTGTTCAGTGATTGGATGTTCTACTTGGATACGTGTATTCATTTCCATGAAAAAGAAGTTACGATGTTTATCCACTAAAAACTCAACAGTCCCAGCGCCTTCGTACTTAATATATTCAGCTGCTTTGACAGCGGCTTCTCCCATCTTTTTTCTTAGGGCTGTCGTCATAAAAGGTGACGGTACTTCTTCTGTTAATTTTTGGTGACGACGTTGAATCGAGCAATCTCTTTCAGATAAATGACAGGCTTTTCCATTAGAATCACCTACAATTTGAATTTCAATATGTCTTGGCTCTTCAATGAGTTTTTCCATATACATATCATCATTTCCAAATGCTGCCTTGGATTCTTGTCTTGCAGAATCCCATGCATCTTTAAGGTTTTCTTTTTTCCAAACAGCACGCATCCCTTTTCCTCCACCACCGGCAGAAGCTTTCAGCATTACAGGATAACCGGTTTCGTTTGCTATTTTTATACACTCTTCAAAAGTCTCAATCACACCTTCACTTCCAGGAACACAAGGAACCCCTGCGGCTTTCATAGTTGCTTTGGCATTGGCTTTGTCTCCCATACGATCAATCATATCTGGAGAGGCACCAATAAACTTGATTCCGTGTTCTTCACAAATTTTTGAAAAACGAGCATTTTCAGATAAAAATCCATATCCAGGATGGATTGCATCAGCATTGGTGATTTCTGCTGCTGCAATAATATTAGAAATTTTTAAATAGGATTCGCTACTGGCTGCTGGCCCTATACAAACAGCTTCATCTGCAAATTTTACATGCAGACTTTCAGAGTCTGCAGTGGAATATACAGCAACTGTTTGGATGCCCATTTCTTTACACGTTCTTATAACTCTTAGAGCTATTTCGCCACGATTGGCTACTAGTATTTTTTTAAACATACCTTTTTAAGCTTTAAAAATGTAACTTATTATGATGGATCCACTAAAAATAATGGTTGATCGAATTCAACTGGGCTTGCATCATCTACAAGAATTTTTACAACCTTACCAGAAATTTCAGATTCTATTTCGTTGAAAAGCTTCATGGCTTCAATCACACAAAGCACATCACCTTCTGAAATTGTTTGACCCACTTCTGCAAATAATGGCTTGTCTGGTGAAGGTCTTCTGTAAAAGGTTCCAATAATTGGAGATTTTACCGTAATGTATTTTGAATCTTCGGATGCAGCTGCTGCTGGAGCTGCCGCTTGAACTGGCGCAGTCTCTTGTGGGACTGCTACAATAGCTGGTTGTTGCATTGGAACAGCAGTCTGTTGAACAACAGTCGTTACTGAATCCCCAGATCCTGTTTTGATGGTGATTTTGAAATCATCCGTTTCTAATTTTACTTCACTTGTACCCGATTTAGCTACAAATTTGATTAAATTTTGAATTTCTTTTAAATCCATAATTACAGTTTTATTGTTTGGTTAGTTAGTTTATTACATTTAGGAATTATATGCCCACTTTAGGTATATAGATCCCCAATTAAATCCGCCACCAAATGCAGCGAATATCAGATTGTCTCCTTTTTTTAATTTTGATTCGTAATCACTTAATAATAGTGGAAGGGTTCCCGATGTTGTGTTTCCATAATTTTCAATATTCATCATCACTTTATGGGAATCCAGATTAATTCTGTTAGCGGTAGCATCAATAATCCGTTTGTTCGCTTGATGTGCTACCAACCAATCGACTTTATCGTTGTCCAAATTATTACGTTCTAATATTTTTTCTGTGGCATCTGCCATATTAAACACGGCGTTTTTGAAGACTGTTTTTCCATCTTGAAATACAAACTGGGACTGGTCTTTTAATGATTCTTGTGTAATAGCATTGGCTGAGCCACCATGAGTGGCACGTAAAAATTCACGTCCAGAACCGTCACTTCTTAGGTATTCATCTTGAACTCCAAAACCTTCTTCGTTGGGTTCAAAAAGAACAGCTCCTGCACCATCTCCAAAGATGATACATGTAGCGCGATCTTCATAATTAATCATTGAAGAGTTTTTATCTGCTCCTATTAAGAGTACTTTTTTATACATTCCAGAATCTATATAACGAGAGGCAACAGACATCCCGAATAAAAAACTGGAGCATGCAGCGTCTAAGTCAAATGAAAAAGCATTGGAAGCACCAATTTCAGATGCTGTATATGCAGCGGTTGAAGCCGCCTTCATGTCGGGGGTTGCAGTCGCAACGACTACTAAATCTATGGTGGTTGGGTCTAAATTATTTTTTTGGATAAGATCTTTAGCTGCTTGGATGGCTAAAAATGAGGTGCCTTTATTGGCCCCTTTTAGAATTCGGCGCTCTTTTATGCCCGTTCTTGACGTGATCCACTCATCATTCGTGTCAACCATCGTTTCAAGTATCTTGTTGGTTAAGACGTAGTCTGGTACATATCCACCTACAGCGGTTATTGATGCTGAGATTTTGCTCATAAATTCCATTTTTAGATTGACTGGTTTGAAAGCAATTACGCCAAAAACAACCAAAAACGTGTCAAAAATACTCAATTTTGATTAAAAAAGAGTTAAAAATTGATTTTTTTGCGTTTTTAAAAAATATTGTTAAACAAAAAAAAACGCTCTTAAGAGCGTTTTTTTAATACTGTATTGTAGTACTGTCTAACTAGGCTGCGTTTTCTTCCGCTGCTGTCGTATCTACTAAGACTTGACCTCTGTAGTATAATTTACCTTCATGCCAGTGCGCTCTGTGATATAAGTGCGCTTCTCCTGTCGTTGGGCAAGTTGCTATTTGAGGCGTTGTTGCCTTGTAATGGGTACGTCTTTTATCTCTTCTTGTTCTGGAGATTTTTCTTTTAGGATGTGCCATTTTCTATATTATTTATCCGTTAATAATTTTTTTAATGTGTCCCAACGAGGATCTATATCTTCTTGTTGGGGTTTATTTTCTAAGCTTTTTGGGCTTAATGTTTCAAGTCTTTCAAGTATTTCTGAGTCTAAAGTACCGTCTTCTACTCCCGGATGAATCCGTTTTTGAGGAAGGGATAGAATAATTAATTCATAGATGTGATGTGCAACGTTAATTTCGTATTCGGCATGGGGAATTATTAAAATTGCCTCATGTTCGTTGTTATACTCATCTCCAAACTGAACAACTAAATCAAAACTGGCGTTTACCGGCAGATCAAAAGGTTCGTTTGTTAGGTCACAATCTACGTTAATCGTTCCTTCTGCAGAAAATTTCAACTCTAAAAAGGTTGATTTTTTTTCAAGGTTCAGAACAATTTTAACGCTTACATCGTTAAAGTCATCATATTCAAAATGCTCAAAGAACTTATAATCAATTTCATACTCATAAACATGCTTCCCAAGCTTTAGCCCTACAAACTGTATGTCAAATGCTTTTAGTGGCTTCATTGTTTCGCATATTTGAGCCCGCAAATATATAAAATTTTATTTATGTGAACCTCAAAGCGAAGGTTTTTTTATCTAACGCTTTCTAGATTGCTTTAATAATGGGTTTGACGTAAGTTTTTGATTCATCTTTCTGTTTCTAAAAATAGTCATTCCAGAAAAAATAGCTTCCTTAAAAGAGGTGATATCAGCCACCCCTTTTCCTGCGATTTCATAAGCGGTTCCATGATCAGGCGAGGTACGAACTTTGTTGAGTCCTGCGGTATAATTAACTCCGTTTCCAAACGCAAGGGTTTTAAAAGGAATCAATCCTTGGTCGTGATATGTTGCTATGATTGCATCAAAATTCTTGTAATTTTTAGAGCCAAAAAAACTATCAGCAGCGTAAGGACCATAAACAAGTTGACCTGTGCTTTTAATTGTTTCTAATGTAGGTCTTAAAACTGTATCATCTTCAGATCCAATAACACCATTATCGCCTGTATGGGGGTTAATGCCTAAAATAGCTATTCGAGGTTTACGAATGTTGAAGTCATTAACTAAGGAGTTGTGAATGATTGAAATTTTCTTTTCTATGAGTTCTGCTGTAATTTGACTTGAAACTTCACTTACAGGAACATGGTCTGTTAATAAACCGACTTTAAGATCTTCAGATACCATAAACATTAAGCTATCGCCTTGCAGTTCTTGGGCTAAATAATCGGTGTGTCCAGGAAACTTAAACACATCTGATTGAATGTTATGTTTGTTAATTGGTGCCGTGACCAAAACATCAATTTGATCATTTTTAAGATCTTCAACTGCTGCTTGAAGTGACTTTATAGCGTACTCACCAATTTTTTGGTCTTCTTCTCCAAAATTTATTTTAACATCTTCGTGCCAAACGGATACAACATTTATTTTAGAGTTCACTGCTTGACTTGCCTTTTGAATCTTATTGAATTCAAGATTGCTTTTAAAATGTCTTTTAAAAAATGTCACAGATTTAACAGAAGCATAAATAATAGGTGTACAAAATTCAAGCATGCGGTTGTCTTCAAAAGTTTTTATGATCAACTCGCCTCCTATCCCATTTAAATCCCCTATAGAAATTCCTATTTTTATTTTTTCTTCTTTTTCCATGAAAAGTGACGTGTATGTTTGTAATTTTGAATTCACAAATTTAACGAATTAAAAGCATGTTTACAGGAATTATTGAAGATTTAGGGATTGTAAAAAATTTAGTCACCGAGAATGACAACTTACACTTAACGATTGAAAGTGTGTTAGCTCCCGAACTAAAAATAGATCAAAGTGTGTCGCATAACGGAGTGTGTTTGACTGTTATCGCGTTGACCGAAAACAGTTATACTGTAACTGCAATCAAAGAAACGTTGGACAAAACAAACCTCAACGTTCTAGAAATTGGAGCGACTGTAAACTTGGAACGTGGACTGAAGCTTGGAGCCCGGTTGGACGGACATATGGTTCAGGGGCATGTGGATCAAGTAGGGACTTGTACTGGTGTGGTAACCCAAAATGGAAGTTGGGTCTATTCTTTTAAATATGACGCATCTATAGGAAACCTCACGATTGAAAAAGGCTCTATTACAGTGAATGGCGTGAGTTTGACAGTTGTAAATTCTAAAAACGACGGTTTTAGTGTAGCAATCATTCCCTACACCTATGAGCATACTAATTTTAACCGATTTGAAGCAGGGACGGTTGTGAATTTAGAATTTGATGTGATCGGAAAATATGTTGCACGTTTACATAATGCACGCTAACTTATTTTAGGAGCTTTTTATTCTGAACTTCAAGCAATTTTTTGATGTCAGACAACAATTGAATTTCTACTGGGGTCGGAACGGTAACATCTTTCACATCGTCTGCTTTTGTTTTGAGTTTGTTGATGAATTTCACTACAATGAAAATAGTGAATCCAACGATTAAAAAATCGAGAATGGTTTCGGCAAATAATCCATAATCTATAGACACCTGACTGGTAGTTTCTGTCGCAGACCTTAAAATAAGCTTCTTTTCTTGGAAATTAATTCCATCTGATAAAAGTGATAAGGGCGGTAAAATAATGTTTTTCACCAAAACATTAATCACGGCGTTGAAAGATGCTCCTATAATAATTCCTATGGCCATATCTATCATATTGCCTTTGACCGCAAAATCTTTAAATTCTTTAAATAATTTCATATATTTAATTTATTGATGATTACTTCGTCTGGAAACGTGATTTTCTAAAGCATCGATTTCCATTTGAGAGGTAAAATTAGTGTTTAATTTTTAAGGTCGCAATATGCAATCTTAAAAATCAAATCTATGATATTTCTGTTGTTTAGGACAGTGTCCCCATTTGTAAATTAACTTGAACAACGGAGGGGTTTAAATAAAAAAAACCTCCCAATATTATTGAGAGGTTTGATACTATAAGGTTTGGCGTTGATTACTTTGAGTAGCTAAATACTTTTGTTTCGGGATCCATTCCTCCAATATAAGTTAAGATTTCATCGCTATGAGAGTTAATCGCTGACCAGAATTTTTTGTCATCTTCTGTCATTGGACCTCCTAAGTTTGCTTCTTCATAAGCTGCGAAGTCTGACCAAGTATTGTAAACTTGGTATGTTTGCCAGTCTGCTCCAGAGCCATAAAAGTGACGACTTGCGTAAGCTGCTACTGCAAACCCACTTTCTTTAAGCGTCTTTAAACTTCCGTTTTTAATACCTTCAACGAAGTCTTTGTTTTTTCCCCATTTGGTGTTATAAGTACTTACAACTACCACTTTTTTAGTGCTCCAGTCTAATCCCTCTGCTTCAAACGTCATGTCTTCTAAGCCTCTGCTTTGTCTGATTTGGTCAGAGTGGTTGTGAACATACATCCCAACATAACTTTGGTATTCAGCCATAAGTGCTTCTTTTGCTGCGTCGTCTAGGTTCAAAGCTTCTACATTGGCTTGCATGGCTGCATCTGCTAGAGCTGGATCATTTACCAAATCTTGTTCATTGGCGTAAAAGTCATAAATAGCAAACGTATAATCCCCTGCAAACGCATGTGCAAACATTCCACCGCCCGTAATTTTTCGGTCATCAGAAATTGAAAGGTTGGCGAATTTTTCATGAAGCTCTAAGAAAGTTTCAGAATTTTCTCTGTCAACTGAAACGTATGTAATGTTAGCGACTTGTGCTGTCACTGCAAATCCTACAGTTAAAAATAATGCGGTAATAAAATTTTTCATAATTATTATATTTAGTTAAAATTAATTGTTTGTGTTATTTTTTGATTGTTTTCTTGAATTGATTCCACTGAGTAACTTTTCCATCAACAATGTGGTAGTATTCGTAGTAAATTTCTGAATCAATGTCTGATTCTGGATCCGTAATTTTTGTTGTAAACTGTGCATGTACCCAATCGCCTGTATCTATAGTTGTTTCTTCAGACCCATCATCAGTAAGTGTGAGTGCAAAGGCATAGTTTGTAACCCATTGGTTGTCGCCTCCAGTTTCAGATGCCACAGCGTCAGCTTTAATTTTATCTACAAATTCTTGTGGGGTTGTTGCTACAAATCCATCGTCAAAACTAAGAGATGCTTCGTCCGCAATAAATGTTTTCAATGCTTCATAATCGCGTTTTGCCCAAGCAGTATCTAATTGATTAAAAACATCTACAGCACTAGAAGAGCCCATCTTTACTTGAAAATCCGTGTCCGTTAAAAACCCATTTGTTGGGACATCACAAGGAGTTTTTTCATTGCAAGATGTAAAAGTAAGTGTGCAAATTACTGCTAAAATTGAAAGTGTATTTTTCATGGAATTATAAATTGGTTAGTATCAAATTTATGAAAATTAATTGTAAACAGCAAGTCAATTTATTTGCTCTAGATTGCTTTATAGCAAGAAAAAACCCACCGATCAGGTGGGTTTTAGTTAAAATTAATGCAGTATAACGGTGGTACTAGTGGAGCCAAGAGGAGTGAAGTCGAACTTTTTTAGGTCTGATTTAGCTGTTTTTAGAAAAAATTATTCCCA
>JABAYY010000009.1 GCA_018608765.1 Flavobacteriaceae bacterium | reverse complement strand
TCTAAGCTTCAAAAGTATTGTGCCTATCAAGATCGTTGTCACAAAGAAGTTGAGCAAAAGCTTAAACAGATGCGAATGATACCTGAAGCCATTGAAATTATCATTGTTGCGCTAATTGAAGACAACCACCTAAACGAAGAACGTTTTGCAAAAGCATTTGTAAGAGGAAAATTTAGCATCAAAAAATGGGGCAAAGTAAGATTGACTTTAGAACTCAAACAACGTCAACTGTCTAAATACATCATTAAAATCGCCCTTCAAGAAATTGACCCTAATGAGTACCTTCAAACCTTTCATACTTTAGCAGAAAAAAAATCGGCAACCCTCACCGAAACAGATCCGTGGAAAAAAAAGAAAAAACTCGCCGACTACCTTCTTTATAGAGGTTGGGAATCTCAGCTGGTGTATGACAAAGTGAATGTGCTTATCAACTAATTTTAAAAGGCATAATTTACCCCTATCAAAACATTTCCTTTTGGCATAGGTACAAATCCTGTTTCTACATATTCTGTATTGAAAATATTATTTCCAATGATAGAAAATTCAAGGTCTGAAATACTCAAAGTGGCTTGTACGTCCACCACACTGTAGCTGCTCCCTGAAGCACGTTCGGCAAACTTATAAACGATACTTTGTGATACATTTTTTAGAAACTGCGAACGAACTGTCGCCGTAAAATGATGTGTCAATGCGTTGAGCACATACTTAGAATAGGCCGTTTTGATATCGCTTAAGTTTTCATCTAAATACGTATACCCTAAACTAATGTTTTGAGTGTAGAGTCCCGATTTAAAACTGGAAGATAGATTTAGTTCTGCACCTGTTGATTTTAAACTCTTTAGGTTTGTTGCTTCCCATTTATCGGCTTCGTTTTCTTTGGTATAATCAATCAAATTGTCAGACGATCGATTAAAAACAGCGACATAGGCATTGAAATTTGCTCCAAAATATTTCAATCCAATTTCTTCAGAAAGTGCTTTTTCAGGCTCTAAGTTTTCATTCCCTAAATCCGTTCTTCCTACATAATATAAGTCGGTATAAGTTGGTACTCTATAGGTATACCCCACATTTGCATACGCTTTAAACGTATCATTAATGGCATACCCTACATCGACCCCGGGAAAGGCATGAAATTTAAAGTCTGAAAAATAGTTTACAGAGACTCCTGGTGTGATATCTAAAGTGTTATCCGCTAAAGAAAACCGATGCTCAACAAACAAATTTGCCATCGTTCGATCGCGTTCTCCTAAATTGGTACTTGTCATAAACACTTTTGCAGCATCGATTCCAAAACCCGTAATTCCAGCGTCTGAGGTGTAAGATGCATTGACTTGTAGCCCTACTTTGTTTGAGATATGTAAGTTTCTGTAAACTGACGGTCTTTCACGAATATATAAGTACATATCTTGTGTGCGTTTCCAGTAGATCCGTGGGGTGATTTTAAAGTTTTCAGTTTTAAAGTTTGTAGAAGCTCCTACAAGACTGCTTTGTGTTTCTTCATACTGATCGTGACCACTTTCAACGGCATAAAACTGATTTGCCCCAAATTTCCGTTCTGAGAAATAACCAATGACGTCAATAGGATTAGTAGTTGTATTAAAACGCCCTTTCACAAAATAATTTTGATTTTCAAAATCGGTATTATGACGATAGCCATCAGAAGTATTTACAGAAGCATGCCCTATAAGACTTGTATTTCCTAAGTTGGTTCCTAAAGTTCCCGAGGCTTGTTGTTGGTTATAAGATCCAAGTTTATATCCGACGGAATTTACAGTGTCAGCATTTGATTTTGTTACAATATTAATAGCTCCTGTAAAAGCATTTTGTCCAAAAACACGTGCCGCAGGACCTTTGATAATTTCAACTCGCTCAATCACTTCCAGAGGCAATGCCATATTTAATGTATGGTGGCCTGTTTGAGGATCTTCCACTTTAATTCCATCAATCAAAAGTAGAGTTTGATCAAAACTTCCGCCACGAATGTATAAATCTGCCTGCATTCCATTGACGCCTTGACGTCTTATATCAATACCCGCTTCTTGTTGTAGAAGTTCCGCCAAATTAGTTGCAGGACTTTGCTTGATAACTTCAGATGAAATAAGTGTTATCGTTCGAGAATTCTTTTTAAAAGGCAACTCAATTGCTGTTGAAGTAATCGTAATAGAATCTAATGTTTGTGCCTCTGAAGGTTGTTGTGCTAATACATTGAATGATGAAAAAATGCTCAGTACGAGGAGTGATAAACAAAGTTTAGTGTTCATAAGAATTTTAATTTTATTCTGTCCAAATTATTGTGTAAAGATATAAATACTATAATACCCCAATCAAATAAATCAAACAAAAAAACACTAAATAATTACTTTTTAAATACAATAAAAACACCGATTCTATTTTAGAAAAACGTCAAATGTACTACCTTTAGACCATGTTTGCACTTGTTGACTGTAATAACTTCTACGCCTCCTGTGAGCGGGTTTTTAACCCGAGTTTACGGCAAAAACCGATCGCTATTTTATCCAATAACGATGGCTGTGTGATTGCGCGCAGTGATGAAGCAAAAGCATTAGGGCTTCCTATGGGAGCGCCTGCATTTAAGTTTAAAGCATTTTTTAAGACAAACAACATTCAATTATTTTCCTCCAATTACGCCCTTTATGGAGACATGAGTAGCCGTGTGATGCGTATTTTAGAACACTTCTCCCCCGATGTAGAGGTATATAGTATTGATGAAGCTTTTTTAAAACTTAAGGGATTTGATTCCTATGATTTACATACCCACGGATCTGAGATGCGCCAACGCATTTTAAAATGGACAGGTATTCCTACCTGTGTTGGAATTGCACCAACAAAGGCGTTAAGTAAAGTTGCTAATAAAATTGCCCGAAAGTTCCCCAAAGAAACAGGGGGTGTTTATGTAATTGATAGCGAAGAGAAACGCATCAAAGCTTTAAAATGGACCAAACTCAAAGATGTTTGGGGTATTGGTCCCGCACTACACAAACGCCTATCGGAAAAACAGTGTAAAACCGCTTATGATTTTGTACAGCTTCCCGATATGTGGGTACGTAAAACGTTTTCTATTACAGAATGGAAGCTAAAAAAAGATTTAGAAGGGATCTCTAAAATTGAGACGGAAACCATTAAAAATAAACGAGCCATTGCGACTACACGTAGTTTCGAATCTGCTATTAAAAACCTTGAAGAGATCAAAGAACGCATCTCTACTTTTGCTTGTAGTGGTGCTGAAAAACTTCGAAAACAAGGGTCTAGTTGTCATATGATGATTATTTTTCTACGAAGTGATTACCATAAAAAAGATACTGAACAGCACCGCGCCAGTGTTGTAGTCAACATTCCGTTTCCTACCAATTCTAGTTTAACTTTAAGTGCCAATGCGGTTAAAGCAGTGGCCTCAATTTATAAAAAAGGAATTCATTATAAGAAAGCAGGAGTCATCCTTACGGGAATTGTCCCAACAGACAACCACCAATTACAGTTATTTGAATCGGAAAACCCAAAGCATCTTCCCTTGATGCGCACTATCGATTTTATTAATAAAAAGTACGATGCTCCAAAATTAAAATTAGCCAATCAAGATTTAAAACGTACGTGGAAAATGCGTCAAGAACATTTGTCGCCAAAATACACGACTAGTTTTAAAGATATAATTACAGTCCAATGTCCATAAAACAAAACACGTCTCTTACATTTTTTACTCCTGAAAATTTTAATAGTTTAGGAGCGGTCTATTTTGACACAGGGATCTCCGCAGGATTTCCATCGCCAGCTGAAGACTTTAAACAAGAGCGCTTATCGTTAGATAACGAGCTTATCAAAAACAAAGAAGCTACTTTTTTTGCTCGGGTTAGTGGGCAATCAATGATTGATGCAGGATTGAGCGATAACGATCTTTTGGTCATCGACCGCAGCCTTTCTCCAGCCCACAACAAAATTGCTGTTTGTTTTTTAGATGGGGAATTTACGGTTAAACGTCTCAAAGTTGAAAAGGATGAGGTGTGGTTACAGCCAGAAAATAAAAACTATAAGCCTATTAAAATCACCGAAGAAAATGATTTTGTAATTTGGGGGATTGTTACCAATGTGATTAAAAAGGTATAATCTAAAGTTGTTTGCGAAGTCGTGCAACAGGAAGGTCTAATTGTTCACGGTATTTAGCCACAGTTCTCCGTGCAATTGGATAGCCTTTTTCTTTTAAAATAGCGGCTAATTTGTCGTCTGTCAGTGGTTTTTTCTTGTCTTCTTCAGCGATTACATTTTGCAAGATACTTTTAATTTCTCGAGTCGAAACTTCTTCGCCTTGGTCATTTGTCATGGACTCACTAAAAAATTCTTTGATCAACTTTGTCCCATAAGGAGTATCCACATATTTGCTATTTGCAACACGAGATACCGTTGAAACATCCATATCTATTTTATCCGCAATATCTTTTAGAATCATGGGTCTTAGCTGTTGTTCATCACCCGATAAAAAGTAATCTTTCTGATAATGCATGATGGTACTCATGGTGATAAACAGGGTGTGTTGGCGTTGTTTGATAGCGTCAATAAACCATTTGGCAGCATCAAGTTTCTGTTTGATAAACTGTACCGCATCTTTCTGTGACTTTGTTTTTTCTGTCGAGGCTTTATACCCTTTAAGCATTTCGTTATAGGGTCTTGAAACGTGTAATTCAGGGGCATTTCGACCATTCAGACTGAGCTCTAATTCACCTTCTGTAATTTTGATAGTAAAATCGGGTACGACGTGTTCAACCGATCGCGCGTTATTCGAATAGGAACTTCCAGGTTTTGGATTTAAGCGTTCAATTTCAGAAACGGCGTCTTTAAGTTGTAATTCTGTGATACTAAACTTCTGTAAGAGTTTTTTGTAGTGTTTTTTAGTAAATTGTTCAAAGCCCTGTTCAATGATTTTGCTGGCGAGTGCTGTATTGGGCGTCTGTGTTTTTCGATGCAACTGAAGCACCAAACATTCCTGAAGGTTTCTGGCACCCACACCTGCAGGGTCTAAGAGATGTACGACTTTGAGTACAGATTCAATGGTTTTCTCGTCTGTATATACATTTTGAGTAAAGGCCAAATCATCCATAATGTCAAGTAATGGACGGCGAATATAGCCGCTATCGTCAATACTTCCAATTAGAAACTCCGCAATTTGATAGTGTGTTTCCTCTAAAGGAAAAGTATTGAGTTGATCTATTAGATGTTGTGTAAAAGACGTTCCAGAAGCAAAAGGAATTGTTTTTTGTTCATCATCAGCACTGTAATTATTGGCGTGAAGTCTGTATTCAGGAATTTCATCATCACTCAGGTAATCATCTACATTGATATCGTCCGCATTGATTTGCTCATTGTCCATATCATTGTCATTGGAATCAAACGACTCTTCATAGGTTTCTTCTTGATCTTTACCACTTTCGAGTGCTGGATTTTCTTCAAGTTCTTGTTTAAGGCGTTGTTCAAAAGCCTGCGTAGGCAACTGTATCAGCTTCATCAACTGAATCTGTTGAGGCGATAGTTTTTGTGATAATTTATATTGTAGGTATTGCTTGAGCATTAGTTATTTTGGGAATTTTCTTTCTGAATATTGTCCTAATTTATATGCAATTAAAACTGGAATTAATGAAAAGGACATATACGTTTCTAAAAGTCCATATTCTGATAATGTTATCAATATTGCAGTTGAAGTAATAATAAAAATTAAGTCAAAGGTTCTTTTTTTCATTTAATTTTAAGTGAGTTTCACAATTGCAGGTATTCTATAAAAATAAGAAAAAAACGTTAGATATACGCTAAGCAGCACTATTTTCAAAAAATGCAAAAACGTTTCTCCCTTAAAATTCAGCATTAAAAGGGGTTCGTGGATAAGGAATCACATCTCGAATGTTACCCATTCCAGTAGCAAACATTACCAAGCGTTCAAAACCAAGTCCAAACCCAGAATGTACAGCCGTTCCATATTTTCTTAAGTCTAAATACCACCAAAGATCTTCTTCTGGAATGTCAAGTTCTGCCATTTTTGCTTTCAAGACGTCTAAGCGTTCTTCACGTTGCGAACCACCAACGATTTCACCAATTCCCGGGAATAAAATATCCATCGCTCTCACTGTTTTCCCATCTTCATTTAAGCGCATATAAAAGGCTTTAATTTTGGCAGGATAATCAAATAAAATCACGGGACATTTAAAGTGTTGTTCTACTAAAAAGCGTTCGTGCTCACTTTGTAAATCTGCACCCCATTCATCAATAATATATTTAAACTTCTTCTTTTTATTAGGCTTACAGTTTCTTAAAATATCAATTGCTTCTGTATAGCTAACACGCTTAAAGTTGTTATCAACAATAAAACGAAGTTTCTCAGTCAGCGGCATAGGAGCCCGCTCATTTTGAGGTTTCGATTTATCTTCTTGCTCCAATCGCTGCTCTAAAAAGGCAAGATCTTCTTTGTTGTGTTCTAAAACGTAACTGATGACGTACTTCATAAAATCTTCAGCAAGATCCATATTCCCTGCCAAATCCATAAAAGCAACTTCTGGCTCAATCATCCAAAACTCCGCCAAATGTCGAGAAGTGTTAGAGTTTTCAGCTCTAAATGTAGGACCAAAGGTATATACCTTTCCGAGGGCCATCGCATAGGTTTCTGCCTCCAATTGACCAGACACGGTTAAATTTGTTTCTTTTCCAAAAAAGTCTTTTGAGTAATCCACTTCACCCGCATCTGTAAGAGGTGGGTTTTTAGGGTCTAAAGTGGTGACTCTAAACATTTCGCCAGCACCTTCAGCATCACTTCCAGTAACAATAGGAGCATGCATATAGTAAAACCCATTTTTATTAAAATAAGAATGAACCGCAAAAGAGAGTGAAGAACGGAGTCGCATCACGGCACTAAACGTATTGGTTCGTGTGCGTAAATGTGCTTGTTCTCTTAAAAACTCTAAAGAATGGCGTTTGGGTTGTAAAATAGTTTTTGAAACTTCTTCCGGATCTGCATCCCCTAGAATCTCTATAGAACCCACTTGAACTTCTACAGACTGTCCCTTTCCTTGACTTTCAACCAAACTGCCTTTTATGTGCACAGCGGCTCCTGTTGTAATCCGTTTTAATAACGCCTCATCCATGCTTTCAAAATCAACTACACATTGGATGCTTTGAAGGCAAGAACCATCATTAAGGGCAATAAATCGGTTGGCTCTAAACGTTCGAACCCATCCTTTGACTTCAATGTTTGTATGTTTGAGTTCTTGAGTTAATAAATGTGCAACAGTGCTGATAGTCATAAGTACAATTTTTAATACTGCAAATATAAAGTTTTAAGCTAAATTAACAGTGTATGAGTTAGTCTTCTTCAAACGCTTCCTCTTCTGGAATAATATTCAGCGCAGGCTTTTTCAATACTTTCTTGTTTGCGATGCTGCGTTCTAAAGACAACAACAAACAGGGTAACAAGAGTAAATTTGCCAACATTGCCAATAATAAAGTCGCTGAAATCAATGCACCTAAGGCGACAGTACCTCCAAAACTCGACGTTATAAAGACCGAAAATCCAAAGAACAACACAATAGAGGTATAGAACATACTAACCCCTGTTTCTCGAAGCGCTGCAAATACAGATTTTCTGATTTTCCAGTGGTTTGCCAATAACTCTTGTCGGTATTTGGCTAAAAAGTGAATCGTGTCATCCACCGAAATTCCAAAGGCAATACTAAACACGAGTATTGTAGAAGGTTTTATAGGCACGCCTAAAAAGCCCATCATTCCTGCGGTGACCAACAGCGGCAACAAATTCGGAATCAACGAAATGATAATCATTCGGAAGGAGCGAAACATGTATGCCATAAACAGTGAAATCAAAAAGATGGCAAGGGCTAATGACAAGACTAAATTTCGCACTAAATATTTAGTTCCTTTTTGAAATAAATAGGCTTTTCCTGTGATGGAAACCTCGTACTGCTTTTCAGGAAATAGCTTGTTAATTTTTGCTAGAAGATCTTCTTCAATGCGTTCCATTTTGTCGATACCTGCATCTTTCATAAAGGTGGTGATTCGAGCATAACGTCCCGTACTGTCCACAAAGTTTTTTAGCAAATCAACGTCCGTAGAAGCATTTTTTGCATAGGACAAAATAAAATTATTTTCTTGTGCAGAAGGCAACTGATAATACTTAGGATTTCCATTGTAATAGGCTTGTTTGGAATATTTCACCAAGCTCACAACAGACACGGGTTTAGAAAGTTCTGGAATTTCAACAATCAAATCTTCTAACGCACTCATACGTTTTAAGGTTGAAAGTTTTAGCACCCCTTTTTTGCGTTTGGTATCCACTAAAATTTCAAGCGGCATGACCCCGTTAAACTCACTTTCGTAGAATTCGATATCTTTATAAAACTCTGCTTTTTTAGGCATGTCTTCAATTAAACTCCCTGTAGTTTCAATTTGAAAAATCCCAATAATACTGATGGCAAGTAAAAGAATCGCCGTTATGTAAATAGTAATATTTTTATGTTTAACAGTATGTTCAATCCAATCCCCAAGACGGTTGATCCATCGTTTGTTCAAATGCTCTAAATGCTTCTCTTTTGGGATCGGCATAAAACTATAAATAATCGGAATGATTAATAAGCACAACAGAAAAATCGCAATAATACTCAGAGAGGCGACAATTCCAAATTCGGTCAGTAATTTACTTTGTGTGATTATAAAAGTCGCAAAGCCAGATGCGGTGGTTACATTGGTCATTAAAGTCGCATTCCCAACTTTCGAAATGACGCGTTGAAGGGACTTTGCTTTGTTTCCGTGCTTGTTGACTTCATGCTGGTATTTATTGATCAGAAAAATACAATTAGGAATACCAATTACAATAATGAGTGGTGGGATCAAAGCGGTAAGCACTGTAATTTCGTACTGTAATAATCCTAAAATTCCAAAGGTCCACATGACTCCTACAACTACCACAAACATGGAGATGAAAGTCGCTCTAAACGATCTGAAAAAGAAAAAGAAAATAAGCGAGGTGACTAAAATGGCGGCTAAAATAAAGACGCTAATTTCGTCAACAATATTTTGAGCATTTAGCGTTCGCACATAGGGCATTCCTGAAACGCGTACATCTAAATTAGTGGCTTCCTCAAAGGTTTTCACTTTTGGAATTAAAACGTCTTCAATAAACGCCTTTCGTTCGGGGGTATTAACAATCGATTTGTCTAAATAGATCGCAGTCCGAATGGCTTCTGTTTTTTTGTTAAAAAGAATATTATCGTAAAAAGGGTAGTCCTCAAAAAGTGCTTTTTTTAGCGCATTTACTTCAGATTGTGTTTGGACAGAATCTTTGATAAAAGGAATAAGGTCAAATTGTTTTTCGCGCTCATTTTTAACAAGTTTCTGTAAATCTTTAATAGCGATCACTGCATCTACACTAGGATGTGTATTAAAACTTTTAGAAAATGAGTTCCATGCATTCAGTTTTTCGACCGTGAGTAAGGTACTATCCTTGACGCCCATGACGATCAAATTACCTTCTTCTCCAAAAATATCCAGAAAGTTATTATATTCTAAATTTATAGGGTGGTCATCCGGTAACAGGTTGGCTTCGGTATAAGTGAAGCGCATATTATTCCATTGCATGGAAAAAAATCCTGTAGTCAGTAGGACCACAACGAGAATAAAAATTCTATTTCTAAGAATGAGTCGTGCAACGGTTTCCCAAAACCCGCTTGAAAAAAGTTTAAACATAGTCTTTTTTGATGGCGTCAAAGGTAAATAAAAGGAATCAAAAGGAGAGTTATAGAAAGGTTAACTTTCTATAACAAATCTTAAAATTTTTAAAGGTTAAATTTTGAGAATTTCTTGCTCTTTGACAGCATACAAGTCCTCTGCTTTTTTGACATGTGTGTCGGTGAGTCGTTGTACATCCACTTCTGCATTTTTTTGAATGTCTTCAGAAGCATCTTCCACATTTTTGATTTCTGAATTTGCGTCTTTTCTTGCAGCACGGATCGATATTTTCGCGTCTTCAACTTCAGATTTCGCTTGCTTGGCTAATTCACGACGACGCTCTTCTGTTAATGGCGGTACATTGATAATAATAGTTTCGCCATTATTCATTGGGTTGAATCCCAAATTGGCAATCATGATTGAACGTTCTATTTCTTGCAACATCGATTTTTCCCATGGTTGAACGGTAATTGTACGCCCATCTGGGGTATTTACGTTGGCCACTTGTGCCAAAGGGGTTTGAGATCCGTAATAATCCACCATCACACTGCCCAACATGGAAGGACTCGCTTTTCCTGCTCGAATGTTTACAAATTGTTTTTCTAAATGCTTTAATGCATTTACCATCGCTTCTTTTGTGCTATCCAGTATAAAATCTATGTCTTCGTTCATGTTTGAATGTTTTTATAAGTGTGGTAAATGTATTGTTAGCTCACGGTCGTTCCGATGGCCTGTCCAGAAACAATTTTAAGAAGGTTTCCGTGTTTATTCATATCAAAAACAATAATTGGCAAGTCATTTTCTTGACTTAGTGTAAAGGCTGTCGTGTCCATTACTTTCAGCCCTTTTTTGAGGACATCTTCAAAACTAATAGCGTCAAATTTGATCGCTGTTTTATCTTTTTCTGGATCGGCATTATAAATACCATCCACTCGAGTTCCTTTCAAAATCACATCAGCTTCAATTTCAATGGCTCGAAGAACTGCCGCCGAATCGGTTGTAAAGTAAGGGTTTCCTGTACCGCCTCCAAAAATCACAACACGTCCTTTTTCTAAGTGGCGCATGGCACGACGTCGAATAAAAGGCTCTGCAACTTCGTTGATTTTTATAGCAGATTGTAAGCGGGTAGGGACTCCTGCGTTTTCCAAAGCACTCTGCAGTGCAAGTCCATTTATGACCGTAGCTAGCATGCCCATATGATCGCCTTGAACACGGTCCATACCATTACTCGCTCCTGCAACACCTCTAAAAATATTTCCACCACCAATCACAATGGCAACTTCAATGCCTTGCTCGGTAATTTGCTTGATTTGATTCGCGTAATCAGACAAACGATCGGGATCGATTCCATAATTGCGATTTCCCATGAGGGCTTCTCCAGAGAGTTTGAGTAATATTCGTTTGTAAGTCATAATAGTGTTGCTCGTTGCGCAAATATACGTAATATCTTAAATCCAAAATGCAGATTCTAGGAATTCTCCTCAATTTGAACGAATCCTGTTTTTGGTGTTTCGTATTTTTTTTCTTTACTTTGGAAGAATGAATCGATCCCAAATCTATTCTACACCATGAAAACGAATGCTATTATTTATTTAAAAGGAGATGCTACTGTTCCACAAGCAAAAGGAATTAAGATTATTGCGCACATATGTAATAATCTTGGCGGTTGGGGAAAAGGCTTTGTTTTAGCTATTTCAAAACGTTGCGAATCTCCAGAAAAAGAATATCGTCGATTGCATAGAAATCGCTCAAAAAATGATTTTAATTTAGGGAAGATTAAAAGTTAGTTAGCTTAAAAAGAGATTTTCAGTTAAACTAAACCAAAACAATTATGCAAACGCACAACCAGAAACTAACCCCAAAATCAATTATAAACACCTTGGTGATATTACACCTTGTTTTCACATTATGTCCTTTGTTTTTTGGATTATATGTACTTTTGATATCCTATAAGTCAAACCCAAATTTTGACAATTACAGCGACCCTTTTTTATTTATCCTAATTGTCATGGGAATTATTAGTGTGTTGCTTTCAAACTATTTATACAAAACACAGATTAACTCATTAAGAGAGAAAACTGTTTTGAGTGAAAAACTCAATGGATTTACTGTAGCCACCTTGATCCGTTACGCCCCTCTAGAGGGTACTTCGCTATTTATAATCTTCATAGCCAACAACTATTTCAACCCATTTTACTTGGTAGTACCAGCGTTTTTAATTGTTTGTCTTTCTTATCGTAGACCAACCAAATATAAAATAGAGCGTGATTTAGAATTAAACAATGTGCAAAAAAATAAGTTAAACAAAACAGACGAAATTATCAACTGATTTCTGGCATCAAATAGTCTAAATAATACATTGTAATGAAAAAGTTAGAGGAACGTTGCATTCGGAAATAGAAAAATCAGTCATAAAAAACGAAAAAATTATGAGAAATTTAAAACCAAAATATCGATTCGTATTGGTGCTTTTATTGGGAGTACTGCTATATTCATGTGCAGGAAACAGTCAGATTTCTTTACAACTTACAGAAAAAAGAAGGTATGGCGGACAACCTTATTTAAATTTAGAAATCTCCAATCCCTCTGATAGCCCTCTTGAAATTCTTCCAATTACAGATGGAAGTTTATGGTGTTGGGCACAACCTTGTATAAGATTCATTATCAGAAAAAAGGTTAATGGAGAATGGGTTTATAGTGACGGTAATCCTGCTAGCAGATGTAGGGTTTATGACGAGGATTGGGAAACGAATACACCCCTTATAATTGCACCTAATACAACACTTGAGCTAACTGTTGGGGGGTTAAGTCTCCCAAATCCTAATTGGTTTGGACTCACCAATTTCGAGGAAAAAGGGGTTGAAATATCGGTGAGTTATAGCTTGAGAGAGTTGTCTATTCAATCCAATTTCATCCCCGTAAATTATAGGTCAGAGATTTTACAAAACAGTATTTATGACTTTTATAATACCGCTAGAAAACGGAACGATTTTGATAAAAATGCTGTAGAAATAGCAAAACCAAGTAGTCCAGAAGATGCCCTTCGTTTGGGGTTAAAGGGTATGCCAAATTCTAAAATTAAATTTAATGATGTAGAAGTCTTGAAAAGTTATGAAAATCGTATAGGACTTGCGTATTTCTACTCGGTATTATTTCGCTATGACGGTAAATTATTAATCGCTTTATATACCCCTCAGTATGAATTTCAAAATGTGTTTTTGGAACTAAAGGCACCGAATGCTTCGCAAGATTTTTATTTTTTCAATATATATCATTTATGAAAATTGACAGATTTAATTATAGTAAATGCAATCATCAACTTAAAATAATATGGGCGATATAGAAACAATTTCCGAAACGCTGTTTAGCAAACTTACCAAAGTCGAATCCAATCCCCCCATTTAATTAACAATCACTTTTTTAACTACTTTTTCAGTGTTTGAATATGCTTCAAGAAAATATACTCCCGTATTTAATTGACTTACGTCAAGACTGTTGGTGTCAGTTTCTTTTTTAAGAATTAGTTTTCCATACACATTATACAGCGCTAATCTACTGATAGGAAGTTTAGAAGAGATTTGAATTATGTCAGTTGCAGGGTTCGGATATAATTTTAATGTGCTGTTTAAGTCCAAATCCTTATCAACGCTTAAAGGTGCTTCTTGGTATACTCTCACATAATCCACAATCATAGAACTCTGAGTAAACCCAGCATCTATATTTCCAGAAATACCACCCATTGCAACATTAAGCAATAAGAATTGCTCTTCATAAAAAGGCCATGTATTATCATTTTTGTCCGATGGGTTGTAGGTGTAAAAGCCTACGTTATCTACCAAAAACGTAATTTGATTTGGCGACCAATTCATGGAATAAATATGATAATTAGCGCTCACATCTGAAATATCAATCCCTAATGTATTTATGGTAGCACTGCTACTAGAGGGCGTATGTAAGGCACTCGACACATGATTCGTTGCTCCCAAGCCGTGTTCCATAATGTCTATTTCTCCACAGTCGGGCCAATTAGTCGTCCCATAACTAGAATCCCAATAGGCGCCATTTTCATTAATATTTTTACCAAGCGTCCAAATCGCAGGCCAAGTACCGTTTCCACTTGGTAGTTTTGCACGCACATCCACTCTTCCATACGTAAATGCAAATTTTGAGTTCAGTCGTGCTGAGGTATAGTTTTTTGTCAACCCTTGATCCGACCAAGTTTCTCTTTTTGCGACGATGTTGAGCTGTCCTGAATTATCTACAAAAGAATTGTCCATGCGGTTGGTGTAATGTTGTTCCTCGCTATTAGCCCATCCAACTCCTGGAATGATCACTTGAGTTTGGTGGTGCCAATTCGATGCATTCACAGCTCCTGCAGTATCAAAATTATCTTCCCACACCAATTCATCATAAATTACATCCAATGCGTTTAAATCCGTCTCCTCTGATCCGTCATCAATATCATCTAATAAATACGTTCCTGGTATTGTAGCGCCGCCATCAATAAAAATGGTCAACCGATCATAGGTTCCGCTTGCATTTACTGCAACAGAATTATCTGAACTTAATACAGAATTTGCAAAATCAAATGTAATTCCCGTGGTCCATCCACCACCACCAGCTACGTTTTGAGTCACCTCAACATCGGGATTTTGGCCGCCTTCTAGTTTTAGAAGTACCGTATGGGCATTAGAATCATATCCATAAAATGATAGTGAAATGGTTTTTTGAAAATCCAAATCAATAACTCTTTGTAAACCAATTGTAAACCCTTGCCATCCGATGGTTCCATCATTATAAAATTGTCCTACGTCATTTCCAGAATCATTAGGGTCGGTATTAAAAGAAAACCCACTGCCGTTAAATTCCGAAAAGCTCTCTGAAGAATCAGAAAAATCAATGGGCATTTGTTGCGAGTAAGAAAGTTGTGTCACAACAAGAAGCATTAGAGGTAAATGGGTAATTTTAAATTTCATTGGTATATGTTTTAAGAACATAAAAATATAGTATTTTTCTACAAGAAGGTTGTTTTTTACAATACAAAAACCATACAAGTCGGAAATTTTATTAAATTCATAAAAAAAACCTGTTTAGCAAGCCAAACAGGTTTTGAATAAAATATATAGGGTGTGTTTGTTATCCTAGGGATACACGTTTAAAACCAGTGATGGATACATCTCCAAAGCTTTCAACATATTTAGCAACTCTTACTTTATCGTCTTTGATAAAGTTTTGATCCAATAAACATTGTTCTTGATCTAGAGTTGTGTTGTCAGAAATAAAACGCTCCATTTTACCAGGTAAAATTTTGTCCCATATTTGTTCTGGCTTTCCTTCTGCTTTCAATTCTGCTTTTGCAGCCTCTTCAGCTTGAGCTAAGGCGTCTGCTGTTAATTGTGCCATTGAAATGTATTGAGGAATATTTTTAAGAGTTTTTCCTAAACGTCCTAACTCAATATTATCTTTTTCAATCACTGCAATTCTAGCTTCGGTTTCAGAAGCAATAAATGCAGGGTCAAAATCCTTATAAGAAAGAGTTGTAGCACCCATAGAAGCAACTTGCATTGCCACATCTTTTACCAAAACATCAGCGTTGTTTACTTTTGCAGACAAACCAACAACTGCAGCAATCTTGTTAATGTGAACGTAAGATCCTACATAGGCAGCTTCAATTTTATCAAATGAAGTAATGTCTAGTTTTTCACCAATCACACCTGTTTGTTCGATTAATTTTTCAGCAACTGTCATGCCTCCAAAATCAGCCGCTAAAAAGGCTTCTTTAGTATCATGGTTCAGTGCAATATCTCCAAACTGACTTGCCAATGCTAAAAAGTTTTCGTTTTTTCCAACGAAATCAGTTTCACATCCTAAAACGATGGCAACACCAACAGTGTTGTCAGCATTAATTTTTGCAACAGCAGCCCCTTCAGAAGAGTCACGATCGGCTCTATTAGCGGCTACTTTTTGCCCTTTTTTACGAAGGTTGTCAATTGCTTTATCAAAATCGCCTTCAGCTTCAACTAAGGCTTTTTTACAGTCCATCATTCCTGCGCCTGTTGCTTTTCTTAATTTATTTACTTCAGCAGCTGTTACTTTTATCATGATTTAATTGTTTAAAAAAAGTCGTTCAAATTTTCCAAGGGAAGAACTGAACGACTTTGTTGTTACTTTATTACTTATAATTAGTTTGTTATTTTTCTTCCTTAGGAGCTTCTTCTTCTGCTGGAGCTTCGGTGGCTTTAGGAGCTGCTGCCTTTTTAGCTTTCGCTGCTTTGGGAGCTGCTGCTTTTTTAGCCTTTGGTGCCTCAGTTGTTTTTTCTGCTACTTCCGCTTTAGCTTCTGCGGGTGCTTTAGCTTCTACTGGTGCTTCAGTTTTTACTTCTTTAGGAGCTTCCGCTGCTGCTTTTTCAGCATCTTTAGTCTCTTTTTCAGCTTTTCTTGTTGCTAAACCTTCAGCAATCGCTTCCGTTACATTAGTAAGGATTTTCTCGATTGATTTAGAAGCATCATCATTTGCAGGGATTACATAATCCACTTGTCTTGGATCAGAATTTGTATCTACCATTGCAAAGATTGGAATGTTTAATTTCTGTGCTTCTTTGATTGCGATATGCTCACGTTTGATGTCAATTACAAATAGAGCCCCTGGAAGACGCGTCATATCAGAAATTGATCCTAAGTTTTTTTCTAGCTTCGCTCTTAAACGATCTACTTGTAAACGTTCCTTTTTAGAAAGTGTTAAAAAAGTACCGTCTTTTTTCATACGATCAATCGTTGCCATTTTCTTAACAGCTTTACGGATTGTTACAAAGTTAGTTAGCATTCCACCAGGCCATCTTTCAGTAATGTAAGGCATGTTGACGTTTCCTGCTTTTTCAGAGACGATGTCTTTTGCTTGTTTTTTTGTCGCAACAAATAAGATTTTACGACCTGAGATTGCAATTTTTGCTAAAGCTTCAGAAGCTTCTTCAAGTTTTGCAGCTGTTTTATAAAGATTAATGATATGAATACCATTACGCTCCATATAAATGTAAGGAGCCATGTTTGGATCCCATTTTCTTGTAAGGTGACCGAAGTGTACACCACTGTCTAATAATTCTTTTACTTCTACTAATGCCATTTTGTGATAGTTTACGTTCTGTTGAATTAGCAATGCTTGAGTGGCTTATTTTTTTAAGGCCTTAAACATTTAGATGCTAAACTAAGTCTTGGTGGTTGGCCCACCATAGACAACAATAACTGGTTTAAATTATAAATATTAACGTTTAGAGAATTGGAATTTTTTACGCGCTTTTTTCTGTCCGAATTTTTTACGCTCAACCATTCTTGGATCTCTTGTCAATAAGCCTTCTGGTTTCAGAATACCTCTGTTTTCTTCATCTAATTCGCACATTGCACGAGATAAAGCTAAACGAATTGCTTCTGCTTGACCTGTTATACCACCTCCAAAAACATTTACTTTAACATCAAAGTTGCCTTCGTTGTCAGTCAATGCAAAAGGCTGGTTAACTTTGTACTGTAAAGTTGCAGACGGAAAATAATCGTTTACATCTTTTTTGTTCACGGTAATTGATCCTTTTCCAGGAACAAGATAAATACGTGCTACGGCCGTTTTTCTACGACCAATTTTGTGAATAACCTCCATTAGTTAACTTCGTTTAAATTGATTGCTTTTGGTTTTTGAGCTTCGTGAGAATGCGCAGTACCAGCCACAACGTTTAGATTACGGAATAATGCAGCACCTAATTTGTTCTTAGGTAGCATCCCTTTAACTGATTTTTCAACTAACCGCGTTGGGTCTTTAGCAAACATCTCAGTTGCAGTTAGTGATCTTTGACCTCCTGGATAACCTGTATGACGGATGTAAGTCTTTTCAGTCCATTTGTTTCCAGATAGAATTATTTTTTCTGAATTGATAACTATTACGTTATCTCCACAGTCAACGTGTGGGGTAAAGTTAGTTTTATGCTTACCTCTTAAAAGTATTGCAACTTTAGAAGCTAAACGTCCTAACGTTTGTCCTTCAGCATCTATCAAAACCCACTGCTTATTCACAGTAGCTTTGTTG
>JABAYY010000098.1 GCA_018608765.1 Flavobacteriaceae bacterium | reverse complement strand
AATAATTAAATCTAAATTTAAAAAAAATGAAAAAAATTGTAGTAATTCTTAGTTTGCTTGCAGCTCCCATCGTAATGTCGGCGCAAAGTATATTTGAAAAATATGAAGATCAGGAACATGTAACTTCTGTAGTTGTCAACCAAAAAATGTTTAAAATGTTGGCCAATATTGATGTTCAAACAAACGACCCTGATTCTGATGCTTTTATCAATCAAGTAAAAATGCTTGATAATTTGACGGTCTTTACAACAGATAATATGGACGTTTCTAGTTCTATGAAAAAAGATGTTGAAAAATACATTAAAAACTCTAAGTTAGAGGAACTCATGCGAATCAAAGACGGCGATCAAACCGTTAATTTCTTCGTTTTAGAAGGTAAGGATGACAACCATGTGAAAGAACTCTTGATGTTTGTAAATGGTTTAGGCGATCTCACCAAAAATGAAAACATCTCTATTAATGGCAAGCAACGTGTGATTGAAACCGTCCTTTTATCCCTAACCGGAGATATCGATTTACGTCAAGTTTCAAAACTTACCACTCAATTGAATGTTCCTGGTGGAGACCAGCTCAAAAAAGCAACCAAAAAATAAATGAAAATGCTCCTTAAATTTTCAACACTAATTGGGTTATTCCTAGTTTTGGGATGTTCTAAAGAACTTACACTACAAACCTATTTTGTAGAGCACCAAGAGGCTTCAGGTTTTATGTCTGTTGACATACCAATGTCTTTTTTAAACCCTGACCAAATAGAGCTTTCAGACATCCAAAAAGAGGCAGTTGATTCTATCGACAAACTTAATATGCTTGCCTACAGCTTGAAAGATGGTACTGATGAAGAATTAAATTCGGAATTAGTCAAGATAAAATCTATTTTAAAAGCAGATAAATACAACGACCTTATGCGGGGGGGCAATCCTACTGAGGGTAAGCTTTATATAAAGTATATTGGAGAGGATTCCGAAATAGATGAACTCATTGTATTTGGCTTTTCTTTAGATAATGGATTTGCTATTATTAGAGTCTTAGGAGACGATATGGAAATTTCTAAGATTATGAAACTCGAATCAGTATTGGATCAGTTTGATACCGAAAATGCCAATGTTGAGGATTTCATGAAATTCTTATTGTAAATAATTCACTTAGTTTAATCAAAAAGCCACGTATAACGTGGCTTTTTTTATGGGTTTAGCCTCAATCAGATCCCTGTATAGTTAGAGGGTGTAATGGCTTTCAACTCTGTTTTAATAGCATCACTAACTTCTAAGGTGTCAATAAAATTAGAGATGGAGTTTTTAGTAATCGCTTCATTCGTTCGGGTCAACCCCTTAAGTGCTTCATAAGGATTAGCAAACCCTTCACGTCTTAAAATTGTCTGAATTGCTTCAGCAACAACAGCCCAGTTGTTTTCTAAATCTTGTGCTATTTTTGAAGGATTTATCAATAGTTTTTGCAATCCTTTTAACGTTGATTTGAATGCTATGATGGTATGTGCAAAAGGAACTCCAACATTTCTTAAAACCGTACTGTCTGTTAAATCGCGTTGCAATCTTGACACAGGGAGTTTTGCCGATAAATGCTCAAAAATAGCATTGGCAATACCTAAATTCCCTTCACTGTTTTCAAAGTCAATAGGATTGACTTTATGGGGCATCGCTGAACTGCCTACTTCTCCTTCTTTGATTTTTTGTTTGAAATAATCCATTGACACATAAGTCCAAAAGTCACGGTCTAAATCTATGATAATGGTATTGATACGTTTTAAGGCATCAAACAGTGCAGCCATATGATCGTAATGTTCAATTTGTGTGGTAGGAAAAGAGTGGTGAAGACCTAGCTTATCATTTAAAAAATTGTTTGCAAATGCTTGCCAATCAATTTCAGGATAAGCGACTTTGTGAGCATTAAAATTTCCAGTAGCACCTCCAAATTTTGCAGCATTTGGTATTGATTTTAAAGAATCAAATTGTGCTTCTAAACGGGTTACAAATACTTGAATTTCTTTACCTAAACGCGTCGGAGATGCGGGTTGCCCATGTGTTCGTGCCAATAATGGAATGTTATCCCATTCAGACACTAATCCTTTTAGGCAGTTTACTAAGGTGTTATATTCTGGGATATACACGGATTCGATAGCCTCTTTGATGCTTAGCGGAATAGCCGTATTATTTATATCTTGAGACGTTAATCCAAAGTGAATAAATTCTTTGTATTCAGATATTTGAAGAGTGTCAAACTTGTCTTTTATAAAATATTCAACTGCTTTGACATCGTGGTTAGTAATACGTTCTATATCCTTAATTACTTGTGCATCACTCGAAGAGAAATCAGTATAAATAGCTCTTAAATCTTCAAAAAGAGCGGTATTAAATCCTTTTAATTGTGGTAAAGGGAGTTCACAAAGTGCAATAAAATATTCAATCTCTACTAAAACTCGGTATTTGATAAGGGATTCTTCAGAAAAAAAACCTGCCAATGCATCGGTTTTTGATCTGTAGCGACCGTCAATAGGAGAAATAGCATTTAGCATGGATAAAGACATAGTGGTTGTGTTTTTTTGAAGCTACAAATATAGGGCTTTTCAATCGAAGTAA
>JABAYY010000105.1 GCA_018608765.1 Flavobacteriaceae bacterium | reverse complement strand
TAATGGCGGGCAAGGACGAGATGATGAATTCTCTAGGATGGGCATGTAAGAAGCCCGAGGAGAGATACGGGAGGGATTGTTAATTATGATAAGTCATAAGCATAAATTTATTTATATTCATGTACCAAAATGTGGAGGAACCAGTTTAAGGGGTAAAATTAATCCCTACTGTGAGATTCGAGCAAACTCCAATTTTGGAACATACAATTACCATAAAAGTGTGAAGGATCTAAAAAATCATTTTATTGATAAGAAATGGAATTGGAGTACCTATACTAAAATTGCTCCTGTCAGAAATCCTTGGGATAGAACAGTGTCATTGTGGGCTTTTGGCAATCGAAGGAAATTATTAAGTATTACAGCTAACGGTAAGGAGCAAAATACGTGTAACGATTTTACGGCCTGGCTACATAGTAATTGTGCTTTTTTAGATAGGCATTGGGGGTATACGACAATGATTAGAGATCCAAAGGGTGAAGTACTTATAGATGATTTTATTAGACTCGAAAACTTCCAAGAAGACTTTAATATTATCTGTGACAAACTTGGAATTCCACATCAAAAACTTCCACACAATAACAAAACAAAACACAAACATTACACCGAATATTACAACGATGAAACTCGTCAAATCGTTGCGGAAAAATACGTAAAAGACATTGAGTATTTTAATTATAAATTTGAAAACCGGAGAAGTTAAATTTTAAAATAAAGGTTGCACTGGTGTGATTGAGCATGTATAATAAAGGAGTTATGAAAAATACACTAGATACAATCCAGAGTTTAATCGGAGGAGTTACTGCGGTACTTCTATCAGCATTAGGCTTGTTAGTCGTCGCCCAAGTAGTTTTTGGCGAAGCGACTAGTCTTAACGTCATCAGTAACCTACAAGGAATCCTAGACGGGTTCGTAGGGCAAGGTGCTAGCTTAGCAGGTATTATTACCCTGTTGTTAGTCGTTGCATTACTTCAACGAAAGAAAGAATAACAGTCCAGATATTATATACCCTAACCCGTTAGCCTAGTGCTAGCGGGTTTTTTTATGATAGTCATTGAGGATATGAGAAATTTTAGGGAAAAGCCGAGGGCTTTTTTGGTAAGCATGCTCACCGTTTGCTCTAATCTTTAAAAATCTATAATGTTCTTCTTTGACCTTGATAGAATTTTGCTCCGCATTGGTCTTTATTATGTGTTCGTAATCCAGTGTTGCTGTTTGTCGCAAGGAGTAGAAGGAATTCATTAATTTTGATACATCATTTATGTTACCAAAGTAAAAACCATTTGTATATCCCTGTGCAGGGTTTTGATCCGAAACTATCAAGGAATTGCTTTTTAGCCAGTTTAATTGAAAATCTTTTTCAAACCAGTGGTCTGAGCAAAAAGCCAAGCAATGAGTGAAGTGGTCTTTTTTGGAATCCATAAATTCACTACACGATGTTTCAATAAAGCTATTCCTAAACGGACTCCTACCAAACACTTCTACGTAATCACGTCCACTAGCAGGAGGCTTGCGGAAATATAAAGTTTTGTAATTCGGATGGTACTTCAGTATTTGTGAGTCAATAAAATATTGAGAAAACTCTAGAAAATAATCTGGCTGTATTTTATTTTTAAAATCATCACTAACCTTTACACCGTCTATTTCGGTAACCTTATTGTTTATATAACACGTGCTGTAGTTAATGGAGTTTACGTCTAAAATACTGAAAATTTTTTCAATATGATTCTTGTAGGTGATATTTAGCGATCTGCTTAAGCACCCAAAAACAACAACCAAGATTTTAGTATCAATTTCCTCGCGCAATATATGCCTGCGTAGCTCATTTTTATTTAAAAAATCTTCCAAACTAATCAAGTTGAGCCATTCTTCCCTATGTTTTTCTAAATTCTCGTAAGTAGTGTCTAAGCCCTTAATATCTAAAAGTTTTTGAGATCCTTTTTGTATGATACCTAAACCACAATCGACTGGAATTACGCACATAGAGATATTAGGGTTACTCTGTCTAATATTTACCCAAGCTTTCCATACGTCTCCATGCCAGTAATTCTGAATTCTGGGTACAATTTGAGACTCTTTAGTAAGAGGGTTCATGTCATGACAAATAATATAACCTCCTTCATTTAAGCAAGATATTGAATTGTTGATATCCCTTTCTGTATATTCCGCTTCATGCATACCATCAATAAAAATAACATCAAAAGTTTTTTTGTTTTGCTTGAAGAATTCATCTGATGTCATTTGATGTGTCGGTTTGATAGTGCACTTTGCACCTTTATCATATTCGAAGTTACCATATTGTGGGTCAACCCCGTACTTCTCTGCACAATCAACCCCTTTAAAAACTTCTCCGGAACCTAAGCCTATCTCTAAATAAGATTTAGCGTTAATTTTATTGATAATTTGTTGAATTAAGTTTCGCCGGTAAGGTGATGTTGGATTATTTTTCATTTTTAATTATATCTGGGTTAAACCAGTCATACTTTTATTTATACTCATTACAATTGAATAGCAGTTAAACTTCATGCTCAATCGGGTTTTTATGTAAACCTCTTGTTTTATAGTGGCATTCATATAAGTAATGATTTATAATTAAGATATGAAAGC
>JABAYY010000047.1 GCA_018608765.1 Flavobacteriaceae bacterium | reverse complement strand
AATACTATACAGCTTATTTCCTTTTTTTAATATCATAATTTCCTATTTTTGCAACTTATTACAAAGTGCTAAACTATTTATAATTATTCCTTTTTACAATTTTTAAATGTTAAACATCCATAAGTTATCCGTATCATTTCAAGGCGATTATTTGTTTGAAAATATTTCCTTTCGACTGCGTGGTGGCGATCGCGTGGGTTTAATTGGAAAAAATGGGGCTGGTAAATCTACACTGTTAAAATTACTTTCTGGCGAATTAGAATATACAGAAGGGCAAGTCGCACAAGAAAAAAAGGACCTAAAAATAGGGTTTTTAAAACAAGACATTGATTTTGTTGTTGGCCGAACCATTTTAGAAGAAGCCTATCAGGCTTTTGTTGAAATTAAAGCCTTAGAACTTCAGCTCGAAGACATTAATACACAACTCGCTGAACGTACAGATTATGAAAGTCAAGGTTACCACGATTTAATGGTAGGACTGAATGAAGTTCAGGAACAATACGAAATTCTTGGAGGGTATAACTACCAAGGCGAAACAGAAAAAATATTAATTGGTTTAGGCTTTAAGCGCGAAGATTTTAATAAATTAACAGATACCTTTTCGGGAGGATGGCGTATGCGTATTGAATTGGCAAAACTATTGCTTCAAACCAATGACATTTTGTTATTAGATGAGCCTACCAATCACTTGGATATTGAGTCTATTATTTGGCTAGAACAGTTTTTAAACAACTATTCTGGAGCCGTAGTGATCGTGTCGCATGATAAGATGTTTTTGGATAATGTGACCAATCGAACGATTGAAATTGTGTTGGGTAAAATATACGATTATCCAAAGGCCTATACGAAATACCTCGTTTTGCGAGAAGAACAAAAAACACTGCAATTAGCCTCTCAAAAAAATCAGCAAAAACAGATTGAACAAACCGAGAAATTAATTGAAAAATTTAGAGCCAAAGCTTCTAAAGCGACCATGGCGCAATCGTTGATTAAAAAGCTGGATAAGATAGAACGTATCGAAGTTGATGAAGATGATAACAGTGTCATGACGCTAAAATTCCCAGTCTCAACAACGCCTGGGAAAGTAGTGGTTGAAGCCACGCAGATTTCTAAAGAATATGGAGATTTGAAAGTCCTTCAGCATATTGATTTAATGGTAGATCGCGGCAGTAAAATTGCTTTTGTAGGTCAAAATGGACAGGGGAAATCGACGCTAGCTAAAATTATAGTAGGCGATTTAGAAGCCAAAGGCGATATCAAATTGGGGCATAATGTTCAGATTGGATATTTTGCTCAAAATCAAGCAGAGTATTTAGATGGAAATAAAACGGTTTTAGATACGATGATTGATGCCGCTAACGAAACCAACAGATCTAAAGTTCGTGATATCCTGGGGTCCTTTTTGTTTAGAGGCGACGCCGCAGAAAAGTATGTGAGAGTTCTTTCTGGTGGAGAGCGTAACCGATTGGCATTGGCAAAACTATTGCTTCAGCCGCTGAATGTGTTGATTATGGATGAGCCGACCAACCACTTGGACATAAAATCTAAAAACGTCCTAAAAACTGCACTTCAACAATTTGAAGGCACGCTAATTTTGGTGTCTCACGACAGGGATTTTTTGCAGGGATTGACATCGACCGTTTATGAATTTAAAGACCAAAAGCTCAAGCAGTATTTGGGAGATATTGATTTCTATTTAGAACAGCGTCAGGTAGAAAACTTGCGTGAAGTTGAAAAACGAACGCAAATTAAAACGCCTCAAAAAACAGCGGCACCAAAACAATCGTACGAGGAACAAAAGCAACTCAAGTCGCTCAATAACCGTTTGAGTAAAGCTGAAGCGTCTATCGCTACTTTGGAAAAAGATATCAAAGCTATTGATGTTGACATGGAAATTAATTATGATCAAACGGTGGCTAAGCCCGGTTTTTTTGAGAGTTACCAAGCCAAAAAAGACAAGCTCGATCAATTAATGTCGGATTGGGAAGGGATTACGGAGTCGATTGAAAAGCTAGGATAATGGAGGAACATTTCTATCAATGCCCACATTGTTGGGAAGAGGTTTCTATTTTAATTGATTTTTCTCAGCGGTCTCAAAATTATATTGAGGATTGCGAAGTGTGTTGTAATCCTATACAGTTCAACATTAGTATCTTAGACCATTCGCTATCTTCTTTCGAAGCAAATAGCATTGAACAGTAAAGATATATTTTCATTTTTTCTTTTAGAATTACAAAAAGGTTGTATATTTGCCACCTATATCGCGGGATAGAGCAGTAGGTAGCTCGTCGGGCTCATAACCCGAAGGTCACTGGTTCGAGTCCAGTTCCCGCTACTACCAACCCTTTCAGAAATGAGAGGGTTTTTTATGGTTAAAACTCTCCCTTTAGAGACTTACTTTAGCCCCTCAACTACCATAGTTAATAATAACTCAAAAGTAACAATTTTGGCAGAATAAGCCCATTTACTGGCAGTAAAACTGGCAGTAATTATAGTCTGCCAGTAGAAAAATGCCAAAAAATCTAGCCTAAGCATACAAAACTACACCCCCACTATTACTTTTAAAGTCGGTTTCTTTTTTGAGGTTTGGCTGTGAAATTGATATATAGCCCCATGGTTTGG
>JABAYY010000079.1 GCA_018608765.1 Flavobacteriaceae bacterium | reverse complement strand
CTTTAGGAGCTGGAATGGCGTTTGGAGATAAATACAATGAAACTGGTGCCGTAACGCTTTGTTATTTTGGAGATGGTGCTGCCCGTCAAGGGTCGTTACACGAAACCTTTAACATGGCTATGAACTGGAAACTTCCAGTGGTTTTTGTTTGTGAAAACAACGGATATGCTATGGGAACTTCTGTGGATAGAACCGCTAACCATTCCGATATTTGGAAATTAGGCTTAGGCTATGAAATGCCTTGTGGTCCTGTAGACGGGATGAATCCTATCAAAGTTGCTGAAGCTTTTGACGAAGCCATACAACGTGCACGAAGAGGAGATGGCCCAACATTCTTAGAAATGAAAACCTACCGTTATAGAGGACATTCTATGAGTGATGCACAGCACTACAGAACAAAAGACGAAGTTAAAGAATACAAAAAAATTGACCCAATCACTCAAGTCTTAGATGTTATTCTTCGTGAAGAATATGCAACAGAAGACGATATTAAAGTAATCGATAAACGTGTAAAAGACCTCGTTGCTGAATGTGAGAAATTCGCTGATGAATCTCCATATCCAGAAAAAAGCGTCATGTATGACGTCGTTTACGAACAAGAAGATTATCCATTTTTACAACATAAATTATAAGTTATGGCAATCATAGTTAATATGCCCCGACTAAGCGACACCATGGAAGAAGGAACTGTGGCGAGCTGGTTGAAAAAAGTAGGAGACAAAGTTGAAGAAGGTGACATTCTTGCGGAAATCGAAACCGATAAAGCAACGATGGAATTTGAATCCTTTAATGAAGGGACTTTACTTCATATTGGAGTTCAAGAAGGTGAAACCACCATGGTTGATGAACTTCTAGCCATTATTGGAGATGAAGGCGAAGATATTTCAGCGTTATTAGCAAATCCAACTGCAGCCGTAGAAGAAGCTACACCTCAAGAAACTACAGAAGAAACTACAGAAAACGTTGTGGAAGCAGTCACTGAAACGAGTTCGACTGATATCCCAGAGGGTGTGATTGTTGTAACCATGCCACGCTTGAGCGATACCATGGAAGAGGGAACTGTAGCAAGCTGGTTGAAAAATGTAGGAGATACTGTTGAAGAAGGAGATATTCTAGCGGAGATCGAAACGGACAAAGCAACCATGGAATTTGAATCCTTTAATGAAGGCACCTTATTATACATTGGCTTACAAGAAGGTGAATCTGCAAATGTCGATGATCTTTTAGCGATTATTGGTCCTGCAGGAACGGATGTTTCAGCGGTCGCTGCAAACTTTTCTGCCGGTGCAACAGCCGTTGAAGAAGCAACTCCACAAGAATCACCAAAAGCAACTGCTCCAGTAATCAAAGAAACACCAAAAGCAGACGCTGCTCCTGTAGCGACACCGGTCGCTGTAGCGCCAGTATCTAATACAACAGGACGCTTGCACATTTCGCCATTAGCTCGAAAAATGGCCGATGATAAAGGGATTGCTTTGAACCAATTGGTGGGAAGTGGCGAAAACGGACGCATCATCAAACGCGATGTTGAAAACTACACCCCTGCAGCAGTAAGTACTGCTAGTACAGCTAAGTTTGTGCCTACAGGGCAAGAAGATTTTGAAGAAATTAAAAACTCGCAAATGCGTAAAACCATTGCGAAACGATTGGGCGAATCTAAATTCACTGCACCTCATTATTATTTGAATGTAGAGTTTGACATGGACAATGCCATGGCATTTAGAGCACAATACAATACCGTTCCAGATACTAAAATATCATTCAATGACATCATTGTCAAAGCTTGTGCGTTGGCATTACGTCAGCACCCACAAGTAAATTCACAATGGTTTGCAGACCGCATGAAACTGAACAACCATGTTCATGTTGGTGTAGCGGTGGCTGTTGAAGATGGCTTGGTCGTTCCTGTAGTGCGTTTTGCCAATGAGCAAAGCTTGCCACAAATTGGCGTGTCGGTTAGAGATTTTGCAGGTCGTGCACGAAATAAAAAACTAACTCCGCAAGAAATGGACGGCAGTACATTTACGGTATCCAACTTAGGGATGTTTGGAATAGAGAGTTTTACGTCCATCATCAACCAACCCAACTCAGCGATTTTATCGGTAGGAGCTATTGTTCAAAAACCAGTGGTTAAAAACGGACAGATTGTTGTTGGAAATACCATCAAACTAACCCTTGCTTGCGATCACCGAACAGTGGATGGCGCCACGGGTGCACAGTTTTTACAAACCTTAAAAGGCTATGTTGAGAATCCTGTGACGATGTTGGTTTAAGGAATTTTAAAATACTACATTATAAAAAACCCACTCAAATGAGTGGGTTTTTTTATATCTGGTCAGTCCAAGCTCATTCCCCGCTTGCCATAGGGGTTCTTCAACTCCTTAATTAATTGTAAAATAAAAGTTTTATTCAAAATTTTGTACATTTATTAAATTATTAACCAATTTAAAAAGATCATGATCACATTTAAAAGATTTATAAATTTTAGAACCATATTACTTCTCTTAACGTTTTTTTGCTTCGTAAGTTGTAATAACGAAGCCACTGGTGGATCAGAAACCCCCTCCACAACACCACCATCCGCTACATTATTAGAAAGCTTTGGAAATCTTACAGACAGCGATTTTATGGGGCGTATTGTGGATATGCAAAACAACGCTGTTAGCGGTGCCATGGTACAAATTGGAAACAGCACAACTGATACTGATATTAACGGCGTTTTTATTATACGAAACGCACAAGTATATGAAAAATTTGCATTTATTAAAGTAGAAAAAGCGGGGTTCCTACACGGCTCAAGGTCCGTAGTACCAACCGCAGGCATTAATAAAGTTGAAATAATGCTATTGCCACAAACAGTGACTCAAACTGTGAGTTCTGGAACTGATGCAACGGTTAGTTTAAGTAATGGCGCAGCTGTTAATCTTTCTGGATCCTACAGCAATTCTGATGGTAGCGACTACACTGGGAATGTACAAGTAACGCTGCATTTATTGAACCCTACCGATGAAGATATGCAGCAACAAATGCCAGGGATGCTGTTAGCGGAAAATTTACAAAATGAGGCAAGAATGCTCGAAACGCTCGGTATGCTAGCGATAGAACTACGCAGCGATACTGGAGAGACATTGAACCTTTCAGAAGGTACTACCGCAACCCTAACTGTACCATTAGATCCTGAGACTTTAGCAGGAGCCCCTAATGAAATCCCGCTTTGGTATTTTGATGAGGATAACGGCTATTGGATTGAAGAGGGCAGTGCCACACTTCAGGGAACAAATTATGTTGGAACGGTCAGTCATTTCTCCTTTTGGAATTGTGATATTCCTACAGAATATGTCAATATATGCCTGAACATTAGTGATGCTAACAACACCTCTTTGAGTAATATTAGGGTTAAAATTGAAAGTGAATTCAACGGAACAGGTTACGGATACACAAATAGTTCTGGAGAAGTTTGCGGCATTATCCCAGCAAACCAAGTTTTGAATTTACAATACTATTTGCATAATATTTGTAATAACATAGAAATACCTAATTCATCTGAAACTGTAGGTCCATTCAGTCAAGACACCACGCTTAACATTGTGCTTGATGCCCCTGAAGTTGAAGAATATCTCGAAACTATTACAGGGGTTTTCAATACATGTAATGGCGATGCAATAGTCAATGGCTATGTTGAAGGCCGTATTGAGGGTGGCATTGCGTTTTATAGTTTAGTCACGGACGGAATGTTTGAAATCAATGTACTTAGTTGTAATGAAAATGCATCCATTAGCATTACTGGATATGATTATGATACCCTGCAAAGCACTGGGGAAATCAATTATACATTGACAAGTCCTGAAACAAACTTAGGAACTTTATCCGCTTGCAATAGCATAGAAGAGTTTATTCAATATAGTATTGACAATGGAGAAACGTTGTATTTCTTTGACAATATTAATGTAACTTTTGGACCCGACGAAAATCCACCATCACTTAATGTGTATGGATCAAGTGATGGTAATGCACAATATTGTTTTTATCTTTATGGATTACTTGACACAACTTACCCTAATTACGAAGGACTTTACAGCAACATAGATTGGGGTTCTACGGCTGCTGGATTTAATTTAAACGAATGTCAATCAATTAGTAACGATAACAATTTTATCGAATATAATTTAAGTTCGTTTGGCTCAGCTATTGGGGAATACATTGATCTAAATTTTGGAGGCGCATACGAAGATTTTGAAGGGGTCACACATACAATTTTAGGAAGTATACATGTGAAGCGAGATAATTAATTTTATTTTAATACAAAAAAATCCACTCAAATGAGTGGATTTTTTGTTTCTGTGGGCGCGAAGGGATTCGAACCCCTGACCCCCTGGGTGTAAACCAGGTGCTCTGAACCAACTGAGCTACGCGCCCTATTTCTAGGACTGCAAATATAGTCTAGTTTTTCAATTCACAAAAGGTTTTTTATAAAAAGTTAAATTATTTCCGCTACCACAAAAGTACTGCCACCAACATAGATCAAATCATCTTGGGAAGCACTTTGTTTTGCGGCATTTAAAGCTTCATTTACAGAAGAATGAACACTTCCTTCAAAACCATGTTCAGTGAAAATCTGCGCGAGTTGAGACGCTTCTAGCCCTCGAGGAACATTCGGTTTGCAAAAGTAATACTGCGCCTGCTTTGGAAATAGCTCTAAAAGCGAAAGAACATCTTTATCATTCACCATGCCCAACACCAGATGCAAGCGTTGAAATTTCTCGGACTGTAGTTGTTTAAACACTAAACTCAGACCTTCCCTATTGTGTGCCGTATCGCAAATAGTTTTTGGCGCAGTACCCAAAATTTCCCAACGACCACGAAGTTCTGTGTTTTCAGTCACTTTTAAAAGGCCCTGTTGCACTGCTTCTGTTGGGATTCTAAACGTGCCAGAATTTAAGATTTCAATAGCTTGAAGTGCCGTTCGTACATTATGAATTTGATAAGTACCTTTTAAACTTGTGGATGGCATAGTTCCTATACGTTGATCGGCAAAATAAATTGGCGCTTGTTCTTTAGTGGCTTTAGTTCTAAAAACAACTTCTGTTTCTAACTGAGTTTCACCAATCACGATGGGGGTGTTTGGTTTTATAATCCCTGCCTTCTCCCCTGCAATGGCCTCTAGAGTCGTGCCTAAAAACTGGGTGTGGTCCAACCCTATATTGGTAATGACCGATACTTCAGGGTTTAGGATGTTAGTTGAGTCTAAACGTCCGCCAAGACCGACCTCAACAACTGCAATATCAACCTGTTCTTGTGCAAAATAGGCAAATGCCATACCCACCGACATTTCAAAAAATGACAAGGAATTGGCTTCAAAAAACGTTTTATGAGTCCCCACAAAATCCACCACAAAATCCTCGCTAATCATTTCTCCATTTATCCGAATGCGTTCGCGGTAATCTTTTAGATGGGGAGACGTATATAAGCCTACTTTATAACCTGCTTCTTGCAACACAGACGCCAACATATGCGCCGTAGAGCCTTTTCCGTTAGTACCTCCAACATGAATGGATTTGAATTGATGCTCTGGATGATTGAGCTGTTTGGCGAGTTTAAGAGTTTGACTTAAATCAGCTTTATAAGCTGATTTCCCCACATTCTGATAGAGTGGTAATTGAGAAAAAAGCCATTGGGTTGTTTCTAAATAATTCATTTACTGACGGACACTAAAATCAACAATCACAAAACCAATTTGTTTGGCAGGTGCTTTGGAATCTGCAGGCCATTTGTGGGTGAGGGCTGTTTTTTTTGCTGCATTATACAGACAGATATCGCCAGTAGTACCACGTTTTCCAGCGATGGCTTTGACTACACTCCCATTTTGATTCACATGAATTTCAACCACTACTTTGCCTTCTTCGTCACAGTCGGGAATGACTTTAGATTTGGACGGACGCCCACGACCGTTCAGTCCATAACCTACACCTCCATTTCCACTCCCTGGAGATCCAAAATAACTAGGTGCATACGGATCGCCATTAAGCTGTCCTTTATCGCCTGCAGTATCATCATCGCCCTCTGATCCAGTGTCGGTACCGTCATTGGTTCCAATCCCACCCATCAAGGCATCTAATTCTTGTTTCTTTTTAGCTTTTATATCGGCTTCTTTTTTGAGTCGCTCCTCCTCTGCTTTCGCTTCTGCATCTGCTTTGGATTTGGCTTTTGCTTCAGCATCAGCTTTGGCTTTGGCTTTAGCATCGGCATCCGCTTTAAGCTTGGCGGTTTCGGCTTCTGCTTTTTTGAAGGCAATGGTTTCTAAATCTTCAGCAGTCAATACCTCTTCTGAAGCTGCAGGCTCACTGGACTGGACAGGGGCTGCCGCTTTTACAGGTTCTACAACAGGTTCAGAAACAGGCTCAGAGAGCGGAGCTAACGGTTTTTTCGGTTGCACAGTTCCACTACCAGTGTCCGTAGTTCCAAAGTTAACAGCAACGCCATACTCTAAAGGGGGATCCATATAGCCCGGACCGACCACAAACAACAACAACAGTAACAAGAGCATGATGACGGTGGTCAATCGTGCGGAATGTTTTTGATGTTTGGTCTCAAAGTAGCGCATCTTAGTTAGGATTTACGGCGAGTATGATTTTAAATTTATTTCGATTGGCAATGTCCATTACTTTGACAACATAGTCCACAGGAACGGATTTTTCAGCGCGTAACACTAGGGTTGGTGTAGCTTCTTTTTGAAGTAATTGAAGGAGTTCGGCTTCTAAGTTTTGAACTTCAACTTTCGATTGATCGATATAGAATGATAAGTCTTTTTTTATACTGACTGCCACCGATTTTTTGTTTTCTGTTTTCCCACTGGCTTTTGGGAGTAAGATATCGATCGCATTTGTAGTAACCAAAGTGGATGCAATCATAAAGAAAATCAACAACAGAAATACAATGTCCGTCATGGACGACATATTAAACTCTGGAGATATTTTATTTCGACCTCTAATATTCATATTAAATAGGTTCGTTGAGTAGGTCTAAAAACTCTACCGAATTGGCCTCCATTTGATAGACAACTTTATTGGTGCGTCCAACTAAATGGTTAAAAGCGATGTAGGCGACAATTCCAACCACTAAACCGGCAACGGTTGTGGTCATGGCAGTATACAGCCCATCTGCCAAAAGTTTAATATCAATTTGACCGCCGGAGTTGGCGATTTCAAAAATGGATAAAATCATTCCTATAACGGTTCCTAAAAACCCAATCATAGGCGCTGCCCCTGAAATAGTAGCAAGGACACTGACATTTTTCTCTAGGCTATAAACTTCGAGTTTTCCTGCGTTTTCAATAGCTGAATTGATATCGGCGAGTGGACGTCCAATTCGAGAAATTCCTTTATCAATCAGACGAGATACCGGAGAATTGACTTGCGCACAGACTGCTTTGGCAGCTTCAATTTTTCCATTGACGACATGGTCTTTTATTTGGTTCATGAAATTCGGGTCAACTTTGGAAGCGGCTTTAATGGTGAATAGACGTTCAAAATAGATGTATAAAGCGACTACTAACAGTACTGTTAAAAGGGCAATAATCAGCTGTCCCGCTAAGCCTCCACTTTTAATTAATTCAACAATAGATAATGTTTTTTCGACGGATTCTGCATCTAGTTGGATGGCTATTTCATCTTGAATACTGGTAGTGATCATATATATTTAAGTATTACTTTATATTTTAAAAACGTAAAAACTTCTCATAAAGTATCTTTAAAGAAGTGTTCTTGTAAAGAAAAATGTAAGTGCTCCTGCTAAAAACCCAATTAAGGCTAACCAAGATATTTTTTTTAAGTACCAGAAAAAGTTAATTTTCTCCATGCCCATAGCCACAACACCTGCTGCAGACCCAATGATAAGCATACTACCTCCTGTTCCTGCGGAATAGGCAATAAAATGCCAAAGTTCGTGGTCCATGGGTTCAGAAAACATTCCCAAAGAAGCTGCTACCAAAGGAACATTATCAATTACTGCAGAGCCAACTCCCAATAGCAATACAACTAGATCGGAAATTCCAGCACTGTCAATTTCGGTTCCTAACGCGGGTGTTGATTCTTTAAGCCATTCCGCAAAACCAAATAAAATTCCTAAAGATTCCAATGCCGCGACGGCCATTAAAATTCCTAAGAAAAATAGGATGCTTGGCAATTCTATTTTTGATAAAGATTGATGTACAGGGCTCACGTGTGAATGATTATCGGATGCTTCTTTATCTAATCCGGTCATACTAAATTTTGAAGAGCTGTATATTTCCGCAAATATGGCGACAATTCCTAACGACAACATCATTCCAACATAAGGAGGTAAATGAGTTGCCATTTTAAAAATAGGTACAAAAACAATCGCAGCTAAACCTAAATAAAGCATGGTGCTACTGAAACGACCTACGGGTTCCGATGCGCTTGTATCTATTTCTAAAGAGCCTTTAAAAACAGCCAGTCGAGATGCGATGAATGTTGGCACTACCATACAAACAACTGATGGTAGTAGTAAATACGCAAACAAATGTCCTGTACTTACTTTGTTTGCAATCCATAGCATTGTGGTTGTGACATCACCAATAGGAGAAAAAGCACCACCTGCATTGGCTGCAATCACAATGAGTCCTGCAAACCATAGGCGCATTTTTCGATCGTGAATAATTTTTTGAAGCAAAGAGATTAAGACTATGGTCGCTGTTAAATTATCGATTATAGCGGATAAGACAAACGCTAACACTGCGAAAATCCAGAGTAAATTCCGTTTGTTTTTAGTTTTTATAAAGTTTTTTATTGTCGAAAACCCATTAAAATACGCAATGATTTCAACGATGGTCATCGCGCCTATTAAAAAGACGAGAATTTCAGCTGTTTTCCCTAAGTGATGCAATAAAGTTTCTTCGAGTATATGCATTTTTTCGGTATGACCAAATGCTTCAAAGTTGCTAAGAAGTGCATGTTTTCCCGAATCAAACCAGGTGTCAAAATCATCAATACCAAAAGAAATCAAAGCCCAACTAAAGGCCATCATAACCAAGGCAGGAATTAATTTATCTATTTTTAAACTGTGTTCAAGAGTGATGGCTAAGTATCCAAACACAAATACAATAATAATTACTGCTTCCATAAATTACGCGATTCTTGTTTTAAGCAGAGACTTGTTTAGTTTTGACTGCATAACAAATATAAAAAACTATATACGCTTTCTATAAATTTATTGTTTTTTTTCGGGGAAATAAATACAGCCACTACTATGGTCATGTATAGCTCCTGTGACAGATTGAAGACAATTCGTTTCGTTTCGTAATTTTAGGACGCCTAAAAACCCAAATATCAAAGCTTCTTTGAACTCAATTATCATGGAATTTTCGGATTGTAAATCACACCCACACAAGGCTGATATACGCTGCATGAGAAAGCTATTAAAGACACCTCCGCCTGTGATCAATCCTTTTTTTAAATGGTTATTATTAAGAATAATTGAAAGTTGAACGGCACAGTGTTCTACGACAGTCCTTAACAGTATTGGTACTTCCAAATTATAGGACTCTATGAGTGGGAAAATTTGGCTTTGCACCCACTCGAGTCCCAATGATTTTGGGGGGTGTTGTTTGTAAAATTCTAAAGCGTTTAGGGCTTCTAGTAAGGGCTTACAGACCGATCCTTTGGACGCTATTTGACCTTCAGAATCATACTGCTTCCCCAATGACGCCACATAGTGGTTAAGTACTATATTCACAGGACAGACATCGAATGCGGTACGTTCGGAATTTTGCTCAAAAGAAATATTAGCAAACCCTCCTAAGTTCAAACAATAGTCATACTCAGAAAACAAGAGCGCATCACCAATAGGAACTAATGGTGCCCCTTGCCCGCCTAAAGCGACGTCCTGTGTTCGGAAATCACAGACGACTGTTTGATTTAAATAGGTTGCCAAGATGGGTAGATTCCCGATTTGAAGGGTTTTGCCTGCATTGGGTTCATGAAATACTGTGTGCCCATGGCTGCAAACGGCATCTATCTTGTGGTGGCCATGCGTACGGATAAAGGCTTGAATTACGTCGGCTAAAAATCGGGTATAATCTTTATTTAATTTTTCTAATGCTGTAGGATTTAAATCAATGGCGGATCTTAGTCGATATTTCCATTTTTCAGAGTATTCCACTGTTTTAGCAGTAGTTATTTGAAACTCCCAAGAGGCTCCTAATACAAAGCTTGACAAGCACAAATCAATCCCATCTAACGATGTTCCTGACATCACTCCAAGGACTTGGTAATGCGATTGTTTAGCTAAAACTGAATTGGTCATAATTATTATTTATACTTATTTACTATGCATGCATAGTAAATTTTTATATATTTGAAAAACAAATATTAATACTATGAATTTCTCTTTATCTGAAGAACACCTTATGGTTCGTGAAGCGGCTCGTGATTTTGCACAAACAGAATTACTTCCCGGTGTTATTAAACGTGATACTATCCAAGAATTTCCCGACAATTTAGTAAAAAAAATGGGAGCACTCGGATTTATGGGTATTATGGTTGACCCTAAATATGGCGGAAGCGGGATGGATACCATTTCATACGCATTGATTATGGAGGAGCTATCAAAAGTTGATGCTTCGGCATCCGTGATTGTATCCGTAAATAATTCATTGGTATGTTACGGAATTGAGTCTTATGGTTCAGAAGCTCAGAAAGAAAAATACCTTCCAAAGTTAGCAACTGGCGAGCATGTAGGCGCCTTTTGTTTAAGTGAACCTGAAGCCGGTAGTGATGCCACTTCTCAACAAACTTCCGCTATTGACAAAGGCGATCATTATGTGATTAATGGGACTAAAAACTGGATTACTAATGGTGGACGCTCCGATGTATATATTGTAATTGCACAAACAGATCGCAGTAAAAGCTCAAAAGGAATTAATGCCTTTATCATCGAAAAAGGGATGACTGGTTTTGAAATTGGCCCTAAAGAAGATAAACTCGGTATTCGAGGAAGTGACACACATACGTTGCAATTTAACGATGTAAAAGTGCCTAAAGAAAATCGAATTGGCGCTGATGGATTTGGGTTTAAATTTGCGATGAAAACACTTTCAGGTGGACGTATAGGAATTGCCTCACAAGCTTTAGGGATTGCTTCTGGTGCTTATGAACTAGCTTTGGCGTACTCTAAACAACGTAAAGCCTTCGGGACGGAAATTTACAACCACCAGGCCATTGCTTTTAAGCTGGCGGATATGGCAACTGATATTGAAGCGGCACGCCATATGGTGATGAAAGCGGCTTGGGAAAAAGACCAAGGAGTATCATACGACACCTCTAGTGCGATGGCAAAATTATTTGCTTCTAGAGTGGCTATGGAACATACAGTGGAGGCGGTTCAAATTCACGGTGGAAATGGGTTTGTAAAAGACTACCATGTAGAACGTTTGATGCGCGACGCTAAGATTACACAGATTTATGAAGGGACGTCAGAAATTCAAAAGATGGTGATTTCGAGGGCTGTGCTTAAAGATTAGTTGTTATTATAATTTAGACAATTTACAATCCTTGTCTTTTTTTTATTATATTTATTCACGAATTAAGACCCCAAACGTTTTTTTTCTCGACCAATTGTACGCAAGTAAGTTTAAGTTACCCTTTTTAGAAGGGCTTTAGGCGTTACACCAATTTCTAAAGCTGTTTGAGTGGTTTTCATTTTTAAAAAAATGGGACTCATTGAGGCGAAGCCGTGATCGGTTGGAAAGTATTACAAAAAACGAGCCCTTGAATATAGATTAAACCTCCAAAATTATGAAAAACTATTATAAACCTTCAGGGAAGTTCTCCCCTATTTCGTTAATGTACTTTTTATTGTTGTCAGTGACGGCCTTTCCTTTACTGGGTCTGATTTATGCATATTGCATTTGGTACATTCCTTTTGTCTTCATTAATATTTTATTTACGGCAATATTTGGTTTTTTAATTGGGTACCTCATAAACAGTGCGGTGATTGAAAAAGGGAAAGTTAGAAACGTCACTGTTGCATTTGTCTTCGGATTGGTAGGAGGATTTTTGGCGCTTTATTTTCATTGGGCTGTATGGACAGATCTTGTAATAAATGCAGGAGAAAGCTATGGAAATTCTCGTATAGGTGTTTCAGTAAGTAATATTAAAATTGTTCAAGTCTTTTCTTTAATTATTCAGCCCGAAACACTTTTTGACCTTATTAACGAGATCAATGTTTATGGAACATGGGGGGTTAGAAGTAATACTGTAAATGGCACCTTTCTTCTAACAATCTGGATAATTGAATTTTTAATTATTGTTGGAATTGCAATCCTAAGCTCTTTGATGAAAGTTAAAGAACCGTTTTGTGAAAAAGAAAACATATGGTTTAAGAAACTAAAACTTGGTCCTTTTGAATACTTAGAAGATCCTTCAAAGATCGTTAAGGAATTAGAGAACGGAGATTCACAGCAAATCATGAACATACAACTGAATGAAGATCCTATAGCTAATCACAGTATTTTCACTTTATTCATGTCAAACTACAGAGATAGCTATCTCTCTATCGAAAACAAAGAAAGTAAAATTAATAAAAAAGGGAAACTAGAATTTGACAGTGATATTTTTTTGGAATACATTTTCATTAATGAACCCTTAAAAGAATCCTTATTAAAAAAGATGTCAGACAGTAAAACCACTAATAATTAATTTTGTTTTAAGTGATAATGAAACAACAGACAACTCATTATAAAAATAATTACGTAATTTAGTGTTTGCCCAAAACTACTAACTAGCTCAAATATGTTTTGTGTATTATTAAATGGGGACATGGTTAGGGCTAATTCTGACCTCTCTCATCTCTAAAATATTGTTTTACTATATACAACCATACGCATGAAATTAAACTTATTGTCTTGTGACGCTCCAAGGCCAGACCGAAGAGCCATTGCCAAGTGTATGATCGAAATATGTTCTAATATTAGCGGGTCTTTAGCGAACGAACTTACCGATATTCTCTTAGAGGGAGATGCGATCGATATTGAGGTAGATGATAAAAATACTGCCTCTGGACTAAGGGCCTTGCGAAAACTGAGTATTGACTACGAAATTATAGAATAACAACAATTTCACCCTTGATTCTTCAATTTTCTGTTTAAAACTACAGAGTATATAGACTGGAATACACCCCCGCCCGCTCTGTTTATGGTTTGAATAGCCTTGGGATTAAAGGCAAACATAATTTAAAAGATCGCAGCATCATTTTAGGAACCGCTTTTATAATTATGGGGACATCTGTATTCGGAATGAAAAAAATTACGAAAGTAAATCGACCAGATGATTCCAATATCACTTCCTTTCCTTCAGGTCATACCGCCACAGCCTTTATGGGTGCTGAATTTTTATACCAAGAATATAAAGATGTATCCATTTGGCATGGAATTTCTGGATACGTAGTGGCTTCAGGAGTCGCCTATTTAAGAATCTATAACAATAGGCATTGGTTAACAGACGTAGTTGCAGGTGCAGGGTTTGGAATTTTGAGCACTAAAGTCGCCTATTGGATATATCCCTTTATGAAAAGAACGTTTTTTAAGGACAAAACAAAAAAGAATGGAATTGTGATGCCCTTTTATAACGGGAAAGAATATGGCATCGGTTTTTCCATGTCGTTCTAACAACTACACCCTTTTTAAATCAAAATTGAATCTATGAAAATGAAAATTCTTGTATTAATGTGTATTTTGAACTTTAGTATGAACGGACAAGAAAAAGACAGTCTTTCCTATAAAAACATCTATACAATTAATGAAAACTTACAGTTTGAATATTCAAAAACCAGCTTTTTTGAAATGTTCAAAAACATCCCTGATAATATTGTTCAATTTGGAAAATACACCATTCAGCAAGAACACTTATTACAAGTCGGATCTGCAGTAGGGAGTACTTTAATCCTCCTTCCTTTGGATCAAAAAATTATTGACAACTCTACCGAATTAGGCGAAAAAATAGGCTGGGTTGGAGATGGCTCTTATTTAAAAGTTTCGGGGGTGAGGGTCTTTCCAAAGGACATCAATACAGCAGTTTACTATGTGGGCAATGGCGGATTTTCACTTTTGATTGGTGGTGGCCTGTATGCTTTTGGCAAACTAAACAATGACTTCAGAGCTGTGAGTACTGCCAGCCAAATTGTAGAGTCCCTATTATCTGTGGGAGTGTTGACCCAAACTATCAAAAGAATTTCAGGAAGAGAAACTCCAAATACCGCAGAAATCAGTGGAGTGAATGGAGGGAATTGGAGGCCGTTTCCGAGTTTTAGTGAGTACCAATCAAACACCCCCTATTATGATGCGATGCCCTCAGGTCATGTGGCTACATTTATGGCTACTTTTACGGTCTTAACTCAAAACTATCCAGATGTGAAATGGATAAAACCTGTAGGATACACACTGATGACAGCCTTGGCATTTCAAATGATGAGTAGTAAAGTACATTGGGCGTCCGATTATCCAATCGCAGTCTTAATTGGCTATGTCATTGGAAAAACCACTGCCAACAGACGTATTAAAAAACACCAATCCCAAACCACTGCTTTTGGAGAAAAACGCAGATCATATGATTTCAATTATAACTTTTCAAAAATTGGAAACTATACCTTGGTGGGCGTTAGTGTTCGTTTCTAACTCTTGGAAATATTAACGCGAAAGCGATTCTATCCTTAAAAAATTAAAATGCAAAAAAATCTAATTATATACATGGGACTCTTAAGCTTACTATTTGGATGTAATACGAACGAGGTTATTAACCCTCAAAAATCTAAATATTATGTTTATGGTAAAGAAACTAACAAGGTTGTATATTATAAATATTATGGAGGTGGAAACCTAAGTCCTAGATATGATAAATTACATACAAATCACCCTCAAGACTTGGTTGTATTGAGTGAACAATATGCTACAGATGGACATTTAGTGTTTCATAAAGCTAACAGTATTGAAAAAGTAAACCCGAAAGGTTTTATTGTAAATCCAGAGTTTTCTGCTTCTTTTGCTAAAGATACCATTTCTAAAACCCACTACTATCGAGATGTAGTTTTAAATCTCGATTTTAGTTCTGCAAAAATACATTCAAGGCACTATGTTTCAGATAAAAATAAAGTGCTTTTTAATGAAGAACACACAAGTAGTGAAGGGTTTGATACAGAAATCCCTGTACAAGATATTCCTAGTTTTGAGTTGATTAATAAAAACAGTCGCACTAGTGCGACATTAGCAAAAGACATGTTTTGGTTTTATTTAAACGCAATTCAGGTTCCTATTCCTTCAAACAAAACACAAATAATTCAGTTAGGGAACCCTTCTATTTTTTTACATAAAGATACTTTACATTGTATATATCCAAATTACGAAGACATCAACAGAATACGTAAAAACGTATTGGTAAATTTTAAAGTAATTGAAGACGGAATTATTGGTAAGTATAAATATGACACTTACCACCACTATAAGATTATTGGCTTTGCAAACGCCTCTCAAGTTGAGGACAGTCATTGGCTCAAAGACGACAACGGATTGTATTATATAGATTTTCTTGATAAAATCTTAGAAGTCTCAAAAAACCAATACACCTCTTACGAGTTTAATTCAGAATTCCAAAACTATTTACGCACCGAAAGTAACTTGTTTGGTATGTATTACAATCATTCTAGAGCATATTCCAATAAAGCAAAAATAGTGACTGATAAGGTTGTTATAGACAACAACAACGTGCATAACGAAGGTAAACAAATAGAAAACTCTGATATCGCTACGTTTATAAAATTTGATAAATATGATTTTATTGATAAAAACTATTACTATTATGGATTCAACCCTCACAAATGGCGACAGCATTTACCACATTGGGCTTACGAAGAACTTAAAAGTGGAAAATTAAAAGAGAACGATCTTTCTAATATAAAAATGGAGTATACGCAAACTACATATATAAAATATTGGAACGGCTTTTTAGTAACCATGAAAGTACCATCAAAACATAGTCCTGACAATTTAGTTTCTATAGAATTTAAAAACATTGAACGAAAAACATTGAACCTAAATACCCCTTTAGAAGAAACCGTGTTTCTTTTTTTTACAAAAAATCATGATGATACTTTTAATTCAAGTATAAAACTTAACACTCAGGATGTTTATAATTACAAGGAAGTTGAGGATGGAAAAACAATCACATTTACTGTCGAATTACCTAAAGATATTACTAAAAAAAATGGGGTTTCATACACCTATCCATATTTTATTACCCTAAGTAGCACTAAACAACCAGACAGTGAAAATTACGATGAACTCTATATCAGAGCTGATGTGAAACTTAAAAAATAAGCCTGAACAACCTATAAACCTAGCTTAGATGGAAGCCTATTTAAGCACATCACAAAACCTCTTTGCCTCTACAGCTTTGGGGTTTTTTGTATTCCATAAACAGGGATCTAGTCTTTAGAAATTTCGTGAGATCACTTTCAAAAATAAATTGGATTGATGTATCTTGCTACTCTATTTTAAGGTGAAATTATGGAAGAGAATAATATGCTGAACTATGTAAAAGAAGTTTTAAAAAACATGCCTACAGACTGGTTAAAACTAACCACCCATAGGCTGGATATTTATGACGAAAGTGTTGCTAAAACTCAATTTTTAGAACAGTTTGAAACGCTTTTTAAAACACATAATTCGGACACATCGGCACTGGACAACTTGCCTACGGCTTACGACTACATTCGCTTGGGACATCCTTTGTCCTGTGTGCTTGAATGGACACTCGCCAATCTGAATCACCTAAAACCAGATAATGCCATCAGTTTTTCATCACAAACTGTGCCTGTTTTGGCTATTTTAAGAACCAATTTATTAGCCGATAAAAACACTCGAATTGTTTATACCGGAGCGTTGCCAAATGCTTTTGATGCTGAAACCCTAAAGCATGTCTATGGCTATAACTTCGAATTAAAACAGGTTGAAAATGTCGCAGCCATTACCGAATTTGACGGGAGTACAATTTATATCTCACAACAAAAAGAACTTTGGACGGTTGAGCAATCGCCAAACATCGATTTTTATATCCAAACCAATGCAGACCTTGGAAGTGTATTGCTCGTAAATGGAAACCGGAACCAAAGCTATATCTCCGATATTCAGCATGTGCGACGAAGAGAAACCATTGCCATGACCCCTGTCAATTGTTTGAAAGCTTTATCAGTTTTAACAAACAAATCTTCAGAGAAAACACAAAACACTTTAGAAACCAACAAAGGACAGGTTTTAGAGGCTATTTCAGCCATTACCCACAGCCCTACAAAACCCCTGGTAGGTTCTAGTGGACTTTCCGTTCAATATGCAATTATGATGGGGCTCATTCACGATGCTCAAGAAAACCATCCCCACAAAGCCATTAAATTTATTGTGCCTCCCAATTGTTATGGTGGCACCAATGACCAGGCACGACGTGTGGCAGCCTGTATTAATAATGTGGAAGTAGTGGATTTACCTGTTGATGGCGACAACGATATGGTGCACAGTATTGATACCATTTTAGACCAGATTGCTACCGAGGATGCCATCCCTTACATCATTGCAGAAATTCCAACCAACCCAAGAGTGGAAGTTCCTGATCTTGTTGAATTGAAAAACGCATTAAGTGCTGTCCGTAAGACCAAAACAGGTGAAATAGCAATAGACCCTGTCTTTATTTTAGACCAAACTTTTTGTCCAAACGTTCTCTTTTTAGATGAAAACAACTTGCTTTCTTCTGTTCGAACCCTGTCCTATGCCAGTGGATCTAAATTTCCAAGTGGTGGAAAATGTACAGCGGGCTACGTTGTTGGCAATAAAAAATCCGAAGCCTTGATGCATAACATCGAACGCCATCTACTCCTTTGTGATAACGAAGCGACAGCACATCAATACGAAATATTGGCCACCCAATTGCCCTCCATGAATCAACGCATTCAAGACGCTTATGGAAATACCCGAGAGTTTGTCAACTTCATAAAGGAAAATTTACCAACTGCCAAACTCAATTTTGTATCCAAAGCTTTGGCAGCACAAGGCTTTACGCCTTCTGTGTTCTCATTAGATCTGCCTACCAAAGGCACTTCAGACCTAGAAAGAGAAACTTATAAGAGAGCCTTAAATCTTAAATTAATTAATTTAATGATCGCTAAAATTCCAAACGAAAGTAAGTTTTGTGTGAGCTATGGGCAGTTACAAGGCTCTTATTGGACCATTCCTGCAACGTCCACACAAGGCACCACCAAGGAAGGTGACAAAGATTATATTGTGCGGGTGTCACTGTCTCCAAAAATG
>JABAYY010000005.1:17465-18442 GCA_018608765.1 Flavobacteriaceae bacterium | reverse complement strand
TAGGAATGCACGCTTTACAACTACTCCCATTTCTTTCTTTTTATATCTTTAAAAATACAAAAGCGATCATCATTATGTCATTGCTTTACGCAGTTCTTGCTACCACAACATTAGTTCAAGCATTAAAAGGAAAACCTATTTTTCAGAATACAGAAAGAATTAAAATGGAAAAAATAAAACGAAATCACAACAAGGTATAATTCACACTCTGGCTCTTTCCGGAACAAGTGTAGGAAAGAATCCAGTTCCCGCTATTAAAACAATAATTAGATTACTACAAATTAATTATATTTGAAAAAAAGAGATTATGAACAAAAGAACCAAAAAATATGTTATAAAATATACTTTAGAATTTTTTGTCATTGTTTTAGGGATCTCTGTGTCATTTTTGGTTCAAAACATAAGAAAGGAAAAAGAATTAGATCTAAAGAGAGAGCTAATTATAAGAAACCTTTTGAATGAATTAGAATCAAATCAAGCTTATATAACAAAGAAAAAGGATGATTTTTTTCGAGAGTTTGATTATGTAAATAGATTGCTAAACAATTCATTAACTCAAAAGAAAATAAAAGAATATCCAACAAACTATTCTCCATTAAATCCATTCTTATCAGTTGTGAGCTTTAGGCCTTCAAGGTCAATATACAATTCCCTTGTAAACGACGGTAGTTTCAACTTTATAGAACCTCCAACGCTCAAAGCGCTTATTGATGATGTTTATAAATTAAATTACAACTCCATAGTAAATATTATTGAATCAGAAAAAAAAGTTGCTATTGAAGCAGATCGTTTTTTTGTAAACAATCATTCAGAAATTTATACCAAAAATTTCTGGTTCAATTTCAATGATGAAAAACTTACAAATAGTGTTTTTGAAATAATGCAAAATGACAATCATTTCAAAGCATTAATGGTTCAAAAAATAAGTTATATGGAAGTTAAAACGTTCGCTTTAGAAAAGTACTCAGTAAAAAGAG
>JABAYY010000005.1:0-17455 GCA_018608765.1 Flavobacteriaceae bacterium | reverse complement strand
GGTTTCATTGTGCTTGATTGTTTGAATACTATTTGCCGGTGATTAGTAAGCTTTAGAAAATTACTCAAAAAAAAGAGACGCTTTAATAAAGTTGCTTAAAAAGTAATTAATGTTAGGGTAGTTTGAATAGGTCTTTTACTCTGTAATTTAAAGTTTTTAAAATTTTCAACGCCAAAACTTCATAAGGAACAGACCCTCCGTTTTCAATGACGTTAATGCGCTTCTTTGAAACCTCCGCTCTACAGATAATCCTTGCTAAGTTAAACCAGTAGATTGCCTCAGTTATTCTTTCTGATTTGCACTAGTACTAAATTTTTTTATTGATTGAAAACCAGTCAAAGTAATAGTAAAATAACATAATTGGTTAATCCAGCTAGCAATCTAACCCCGCTGTTTTTTGGAAGTCAGTTTGTTTTTTAAATTATTAAACGGTTCCTCAATCCAAACTACCATCAGAGCCGCAACGATTACTGAACCAATTAAAGATAGGATCCCATTTACAAACACGATTTGTAAGTTAGTTAAACTCCCTTCTGCATATTCTGTAATCATTGGAAAAAGCCACTCCATAAACATCACATGAAATAGGTATATAGAATAGGATATTTTTGCGATTGGATAGAAAATTTTTGCCGATAAAAAATTATTTACCGGAACGATAATTCTAGATTTAGAATACATACAAGCGACCATAATAAACACCACAGCATAAGAGAAGAGTTCGCGATGAATAACTTCATAATAAACTACAAAATTTCTTGGCAATTCATAAAATATAGATTCCTCTACAGGTGCTGCTTGACCAAGAGATAAACTTGTGATGACAGCAAAACACACCAAACTAAAAACGATTAGAACATTTGACAATTTTGTTTTATTTGTAAAGAAATGAACTACTTTTTCAGAATGATTGACATGAATATAAGCCGCGATGACTCCACTCAATAAGCCTCCGTACCTTAAGTGAGTTAGCATATAATATCCCCAAAACCATTCTTGCCATTCCTCACCAAAAATTTCTCTATTGTAAGGAATTTCAAAATTAAAAATATGGACGGAGTAGTAATAGGTAAGAATTACGGGAATGATCGCCAAAACAGTAAATAAAATCCATTTTTTTCGAAATTTTGGAAATAGAAATACAATCAAAAAAGGAATGACAATATAAAACTGTTCTTCAATGGCTAATGACCAAGTCCATCCCATATAGGATTTGAATACATAATTATTTACATATAATAAGTTAGACCAAGCAGTGACCCATTTTTCAGCACCAGCACCATGAAGAAAATACAATGTGATAATCATGGAGAAAAAATAGACAGGAAATAAGCGTAAAAATCGCCTTAGGTAAAAGGATTTAAAGTTTAAGGTTTGTGTCCTTTTATATTCCTTGAATAAGATAGTTCCAATAAGAAATCCACTGATCACAAAAAACAAATCGACTCCCAAATCTCCTTTGGTGATCCAAACCAAAAACGGATTTTGAGCTACTTTACCCAGCAATTCAGGATAGGTGTTGTGTTGAAATATCCAGACATGGAAAATAATCACCCATAAAACAGCGATCGCTCTAATGCCATCAATAGCTTTAAAATTATGTGCAGGTCTTTCAAAAAATATCTTTTTTAAATTCATTGTTTCTAGTTACTATTGGTTTATTTTTTCAGGACGCAAAGTAATTAAAATTAAATGCTTTTAACAAGTAATAATTTTTTTGTTATTTGGATTTTTAACAAAATTATCTTATGCTTAAAAACGAATGTTTTCGATGTTAAACAAACTTAACTTGTACAATTTAAAAATGTTTTTGATTGGGTACACAAAAATAACCTTACTGAAGCTTAAGGCTTTTTAATGTAAATAAATTTAGAGGATAGAAGCAATTTTAGTTTTTCAAAACAGTTTGCTTTTACTACTTGTTTTTCAGACTTTGAACAAACTCAATGTACTCCTTTTTTCGTTGTTTTTCAAAGCCTTTGCGATTGGTAGTGATTTGCTTTTTGATTTTAATTTGAGAAGCATTCAAAACAGATTCTTCAATGGAGTCTATTGAAAACAAATACAATTCCATGATAATCGGCAATGCCGAAAGACCTCTTTCAGTCGCAAGATATTGCTTGTTTTTTTTAAACCCTTCAGGGTCTAAGAGCTCTAAAAACCCTTCTTCAACCAAAAATTTTAGTCTGTTGGTGAGGATGTTGGTTGCTATTTTTTCTTTAGAACCTACAAACTCTTTGAATTTAGATTTTTTATGTAAAATCGCATCTCTCAAAATTAAAAGAGACCATTTGTCCCCCAAAAGATTGATTGAATACGCAATTGCACATGTACGTTCTATTGTTTTCATAATTTTCACAAAGGTACTGTGAATAATTTTTATTTTAATAGAAATATATCGTTTATTTCATAAAACCAATACGGTCTAAGTGTTTGTTTTGCTGTCTGTTCTGTATTTGATGGATTGCATTGTTCTCATTTTGTTAACAACTCTCAACGATTCTAATTTCTTCCTAAATTCTATACACCATCAACCAAACATTTTATTTTATGTTTCCAAACCCATATCAATGTGGCAATTTATCTTTTATAATTCCATATAAGAAGGTCCCAAAAACAGCACTTATAAGCACCACTAAAATAGGGGTGAAACCAGCACCCAACAACGCAAACATTGGTCCTGGGCAGGCTCCTGCTAAAGCCCATCCCAATCCGAAAATGAAACCACCAAAAAGATAACGGCTAACACTTTTAGCTTTTGGAGCAAACACAATAGGCGATCCATAGAAAGAGGTAATATTAAAACGTTTAATGCTTTGTACTATAAAGATTCCCAAAACAACGGTGGAACCAATGATGCCAAACATGTGAAAAGATTCAAATCGTAACATTTCATAGACTCGAAACCATGAAGCAGCTTCCGACTTAATAAGTGTAATGCCAAACAAAATGCCAATTAAAAGATATATAAGTGTTCTCATAATTCAGAAAATTAAGGGAAAAATAAAGTGAACCATTGTAAGGCCTCCGGCAAAAAAACCAATCACCGCGATTAAAGACGGCCATTGAAGATTACTTAGCCCTGAAATGGCATGTCCAGAAGTGCAACCCCCAGCGTAACGGGCTCCAAAACCAATAAATAATCCACCGATTGCTAAAATGAGTAAGCCTTTTATATCCGTAAATACGCTTGAATCAAAAAGCTCAGTCGGCAAATAGCTATCCCCTGCACTTTTAAATCCAAGCGTGTTCAGATTTTCTATGGTTTCTGGATGGATGGCAACGGTCAAATCATTTGACAAAAATTGAGACCCTATAAATCCTCCAATGATAGCTCCCAAAACCACCACTAAATTCCAGCGTTGAGATTTCCAATCAAACTTAAAAAAGTCTGAGCTGTTACCCGCACCACAAATTGTACAAAGTGTTCTTAAGTTGGAGGACATTCCAAAGTTTTTCCCAACCATGAGGAGTAAAAACAGTACTAGAGCAATCAGGGGGCCTGAAATATACCAAGGCCAAGGATCAAAAATTAGAGTCATATTGGTTAATTTTATTTTGAGCAAAGTGGGATTGCAAGGTATACTATATATTTTAGTTTCTCATGTTTGTATCAAGATTTTCAACTGTAAAACATCATTTTTTTCTCGATTAGATCATGCATTGTATGAAGTTCATAATTTCAAGGAAACTTTAGTTACCTTTGCCGCGATGAGTGTATTAGTTCAAATTACCATAAAGCCAGCCCAACAAAAGGACACCGATTTTATATTAAAATCCAGTCTTTTTAAAGCAAAACTGCGTTCTGCAGATATAAGTGATTGGCGTATCCGCAAACGGTCTATAGACGCCCGAAAAGCATCTATTAAGCTCAACTTACAGATTGAATTTTGGTTGCTTGGTGAAACACGAACACAACCCCAATCTTTTATTCCGCAAGAAGTTCACTCAAAACCTGAAATCGCTATTATAGGCGCAGGTCCAGCAGGACTCTATGCCGCTTTGCGTGCTATTGAAGCAGGACTGAAACCCATTGTATTTGAACGTGGAAAAGATGTGCGTGCTAGACGTCGCGATTTAGCAGCCATCAACAAAGAGCAAACAGTAAACCCAGAATCCAATTATTGTTTTGGTGAAGGGGGAGCAGGGACCTACTCTGATGGAAAGTTGTATACACGTTCCAAAAAACGTGGAAATGTCCTGAAAGCTCTTGAATGGTTTGTGCATTTTGGAGCCTCAGAAGATATTTTGGTCGAAGCCCATCCACATATCGGAACCAATAAATTACCAGCCATTATCACTGCCATGCGCGAAGCGATACTAGAAGCAGGAGGAGAGGTTCATTTTAATGCCAAGCTGACCGATATTCAAATTAAAGACAACGCCATAAAAGCGCTAAAAATTAATGATAACTCATGGAAACCCTTTGAGAATGTGGTTTTAGCAACGGGGCATTCTGCCAGAGATATTTTTTATTTACTCCATAGCAAAGGGGTTTATTTAGAAGCCAAAGCATTTGCATTAGGCGTTCGGGTGGAACACCCACAACATCTCATTGACAAAATCCAATACCATGGCGATGTTGAAAACCCATATTTACCACCAGCCTCTTACAGCTTAGTTGAACAAATAGATGGTATGGGAGTCTATTCATTTTGTATGTGTCCAGGGGGAATTATTGCTCCTTGTGCCACATCTCAGGAAGAAGTAGTAACCAATGGTTGGAGTCCAAGCAAACGAAATAACCCTTATGCAAACTCTGGAATTGTAGTCAGTGTCGAACCAAAAGATTTGCCAAACTATACCCCACATGATCCTTTTGTATGTCTTGATTTTCAGAAAAAAGTAGAACGCGATTGTTGGGAAGTTGCCGGAAAAACCCAACAAGTGCCAGCCCAACGCATGATCGATTTTATCGAGAAGAAAACATCTAAAGACTTTCCTAAAACCTCTTATCAACCAGGCATTGTTTCTGTAGATTTAAATTCAGTCTTACCTCCAATGATTTCTAAACGGTTGCGAAAAGCATTTTCTGTTTATGGAAAAAAAATGAAAGGCTATTACACCAATGAAGCCGTGTTACACGCCCCTGAAAGTCGCACATCGTCACCCATATCCATCCCCAGAAATTTACAAACTTTAGAACATGTAAACGTCAAAGGCTTATATCCATGTGGGGAAGGCGCCGGTTATGCTGGAGGCATTATTTCTGCTGCTATTGATGGGATCAATTGTGTGGATGCTATAAGTGCGAAACTCTCCAATTCTTAAATCCTTAGGCATTCACTTTTAAGCCTATTATAAGGGATGCTTGTACGGATAACTGACATGTTATTATGAATTTATTTCAGACACTCAAAAATCTGTATCATTAAGTAGCGGCCCAAAAATGCTCATGTTAGTTTTTTTTCGTAAATTTAGATTCCTTTCTACGCTTAACCAATTTAAAATCAAATAGCAATGATCTCAAAATTAAATGCGTTTTTTTATAATTCGATGCTTTCAGAAACTGTAAAAAATAAGGTAGAACGGTTGATTCTTATTGTTGCGATCATTAGTTTTTTAGCACACCTTGTCACCATTTATTTGGTGAAAAATCAACTTGTAATGATCCCAGAAGAGCTCAATTTTTTTGACTCACCAATTGCAGCAATTTATACTCCTTTTTCATTTATTTTAATTTATGAAGTCTATTTGTTGATTTTCTATTTGCCACGGTCTATTACTACCTACATTGGCAAACAATATGAAATTATTACACTGATTGTCATTCGACGTATTTTTAAAGATTTAGCCAATTTAGAGCTCAACTCCGACTGGTTTGATATCAAAAACGATCTTAATTTCACGTATGATATTATTACGGCACTACTACTGTTTTTCATGATCTATTTGTTCTCTTTGGAACGACAAAAACTTCAAGTACCTAATAAAGTAAAAGCCTTGGCACCCGCCCAAATAGAACAATTTATAGCCATCAAAAAGTTTATGGCCACTATTTTAGTACCCATTTTTATTGGAATTGGATTGCTCACTTTTGGAAGTTGGATTTTTCAACACACGCCGGAAAATTTATCACTCGCTTTGAAAGATGTCAACAGTATTTTCTTTGATGAATTTTTTGCGATTCTAATTATTGTTGATGTGTTCCTGTTGCTCTTTTCATTTTTCTATACCGATCAGTTTCACAAAGTGATCAGAAACTCAGGATTCATTATTTCAACCATTCTTATTCGCTTGTCCTTTTCAGTAGATGGACTGCTAAACAATTGTTTAATAATTAGCTCTATCGCTTTTGGTTTGATCATTTTATGGATACATAACCGTTTTGAAAAAAACATCAAACCTGTGTAAATAAAAAGCCCAAACATAGATTCGGGCTTTTTTCTGAACTTAATAAATTTTTATGACCGTTTAGGCTTCTTCTTTTTCTTATAACTCTGCTCTTTCCAAAGGGAGTATTGCGTCTCACTCAAAATAGATTTCATAGACTTGCTAAAAGCTATTTTATCGTCAAGCATCTTGTTTTGCTTCTCAAAACGCATTTCTTTGCTTGGCTTTCCATCTGGATGATTGGCTCTTTGGGCTTTCTTCTCAATAGTACTTTCTAAAATGAGATCATAAACCTTTGCTTGTTGTGTTTCCGAAAGATCTAACTGTAAAGTCATCTTTTTTGACATTAAAGTAGCACTGTTTTCTGCAGACATCTTTTTCATTTTGCTCATCGGAGGAGGTGGAGGTGTTTCACGACCTCTTTTTGAAGGTTGTGCAAAGCTTAATGTTCCAATAAGAATAAAAGCAAGTAGAATGTAAGGTTTCATAATTTTTAGTTTTAGGGTTATTAAAAAATAAGTTTTATTATTTTGGATCTAAAATTAAATTAATCCGTTCAACAGCATCCCTAAGGTGAATATTATTCATACTATTCGCTGTTTTTGAAATACTCGAATTGATAAGGTTTCTCAAGGTTTTTAATTCTGCTCTTACAATCGCACGAATATCAGACTGGCTGGTATTTACCGCGGTCGATTTTACATAATCGCTTCCTCTTCTTTTACTCTGGTTTTCAGCCGTCATCAAGTAAGCCAATCGATCGATATGAGCCCGTTGTAAATTTCGTCTGTAAGTGTCTATTTTACGTCCAGAGTACAACTCGCTCCAAATGCCTGTTCTCAAATCCCGTGTCATACTTCGAAGCGTATATGCTTTATAGCCATTCATAGTTTCGTTTTCGATCATACGTGCCATTTTCCCTAAACTCAAAATTGTTTTCAAGCTACGTTCTTGCAATCTTCGAATACGTTCAATAGAACCTGAATATTCAATACGCTCAAAAATTGCAGGATCTAAAAGCCACTGTGGTGTTTTGAATAATTGTGTGTTGATAAATTCCAAAGCATTTTTTTGATGTTCTTTATCTACATAAATATATACGGCTCCTGCTTGATCGGCTGTTTTATACTGCTCGTAAACGCCCCCTATATTGTTGGCAACATGCCCCATATAGCGTCCAAATTGAGATAGCAGTTGCCCATACATGTCACTTAAATCAGAATAGTCTTCACCTGATTCCGTAGTCCACTCGATGAGGTTTGGCACAATTCGTTTTAAATTTTTAATTCCATACGTACTTGCCAAAATAGCATCATCACCAAGGTCTTCTGTTTGTGAACTCGGATCTACCACATCACCTACTTGCTGATGCCCAAAACGGTACATTGGGTCTCCAGCATGCTCTAAAATCCAACTGTTAAGTGTTTCTTTTTCGGCTTCGGCAGGCGTATCTAATATTGGTTTATAGCCCCATGCAATAGCGTACTTGTCATAAACTCCAATATTTGGCATTAAGGCGACTCCTGTGTCTTCAGGTTGAGCGACGTAATTGAACCGTGCATAATCCATAATAGACGGCGCAGTTCCATACTTTTGAGTGAAGGCTGCATCACGTAAATCTTCCACTTTATACGCACAACTACTTCCCATATTGTGAGGCAATCCTAAAGTATGTCCCACTTCGTGAGCTGATACAAATCGGATCAAACGTCCCATAACTTCTTCCTTAAATTCTGGCATTCGTGCTTCAGGGTTAATAGCCGCAGTTTGCACAAAAAACCAGCGTCTTAATAACGTCATTACGTTATGGTACCAGTTGATGTCACTTTCTAAAATTTCACCAGTTCGTGGATCACTCACATGCGGTCCATTGGCATTTGGAATAGGAGAGGCGAGGTAACGCACTACAGAATAGCGAACATCTTCAGGACTCCATTCAGGGTCTTCCTCAGTTGTTGGTGGGTCGGCCGCAATAATGGCATTTTTAAATCCAGCCGCTTCAAAAGCGACTTGCCAATCTTCAATTCCTTGTTTGATGTATTTACGCCATTTTTCTGGAGTTGCACGATCGACATAATACACAATTTGTTTTTTAGGCTCTACAAGTTCACCCGCTTTAAATTTCTCTAAATCTTCTTCTTTGACTTCCAATCTCCAACGGTCCAAAAAGGTCACTTCTTTACTGCGGTGATCTTCTAAGCCATAATCTACTTGGCCTCTTGCAAACCAGCCTACACGCTTATCAAAATAGCGACGCTTCATGAGGTTCTCAGGAAGTAAAATCATTGAATTATTAATTTCTATAGAAATGGTTCCAGTACTTGAGTTTGATGGTGCTTCTGAAGCGGCATAGGTTTTTACATGCCGAGCTTCAATATTTTTAGGATAACTTTTTACACTTTCAATAAAGGATTTTTCACTTTCCAAACGACTTACTTTGTAGCGTTTTCTGGATCGTGATGGGAGTCCTAATGCTTTGACATCTTTATTAAATAAATCCGTCACTTCAATCACTGTTGCGGTAGAATCGACACTAAATGCTTTTATAGGAAAGGTATATAAAACAGGCTCAAAATTAGAATTTACAACGGCTTCATGTACAGGTAAGGAGTCAGCTGCAAATACTTCATAAGAAACAACTCTTAAAACAACTTTTTTATCTTTCTTTTGCCATCTTAGGACTTGTGTGTTTTGTTTTCCACCTCCAAATCCAAGACCTGAAGCTGTTTTGGAAATTCGAGTCACCATCAACATTTCCTTTTCAAAAAGGATGTCAGGGATTTCATAAAAGAAGCTGTCATCAATTTTATGAACCGTAAAAAGACCTTCGTCAGATTGAGCCTCTTTGGTAATTACGTCTGCATAGGGTTGAATATCTCCCTTTTTAGGTTTTGGGTCTGGTTTTTTAGCGGCTTGAGCAGCTGCAGCAGACTTTTTTTTAGAAGTTGATTTTATACTGATACAAGATTCTAAAGATATAAATGCAAGTAGCAGAAGTGATAATGAAAAAATCTTTTTCATGGATTTTGAGATTTTAGTTTGTGAATTAAGAAGTGAATATATAATAATTCTGTCACTAAAAAAACAATTGCTGCTTTATAACATATAAATTAGCTTATCCCAAAAAGTCAACAACTAGCACATCATCAGTCTTATAGACCTTTGCAAGTTCTTTTGATGTCAGTCCTTTGATGCCCTTATCCCAACCTTTATTACTCAGTCCAGACTGTGTTTTTAAGGCTGCTAATTGAATGCCAGAATTTGACTTCAAGACTTCAAAAATAGCCTTTTCGTTATCACTCAAATCGACGGCCTTTTTCTCTGGTTTCATTTGTGGGAAAAACAACACTTCCTGAATCGATGCATTGTTGGTTAAGAACATAATCAAACGGTCCATTCCAATACCCATCCCCGAAGTTGGAGGCATGCCATATTCAAGTGCTCTTAAAAAATCCTCATCTATAAACTCTGTCGCTTCATCATCTCCTTTTTGAGCCAATTTTAATTGATGCTCAAAACGCTCGCGTTGGTCAATAGGATCGTTTAATTCTGAGTATGCATTCGCAATTTCTTTACCACAGACCATTAATTCAAATCGTTCTGTAAGCTCAGGATTTTCACGATGTTCTTTACACAAAGGACTCATCTCTTTCGGGTAGTCAGTGATATACGTTGGTTGAATGTAATTTCCTTCACATTTTTCTCCAAAAATTTCATCAATTAGCTTGCCTTTCCCCATCGTATTGTCCACTTCAACGCCTAAATCTTTAGCCGCTGCGCGAATCTCGTCTTCCGACTTCCCAGTGATATCAAACCCTGTAAACTCTTTTATAGAATCTGCCATTGTAATTCTGGCATAGGGTGCTTTAAAATCTATTTCATGTGCTCCAAAAGTAGCTTTTGTAGTCCCATTGACAGCGACGGCACAATGCTCGAGCAATTGCTCACAAAATTCCATCATCCAATTATAATCTTTGTAAGCCACATAAATTTCCATGGCTGTAAACTCTGGGTTGTGCGTACGATCCATTCCTTCATTTCTGAAGTTTTTAGAAAATTCATAGACCCCATCAAACCCACCAACAATCAATCGTTTTAAATACAATTCATTGGCAATTCGCATGTACAACGGAATGTCCAAGCTGTTGTGATGTGTTATAAATGGACGCGCTGCAGCACCACCAGGAATGGGTTGTAATACTGGGGTTTCTACTTCAAAATATCCTGCATTGTTAAAGAAACTACGCATGGCATTAAAAAGCTTCGTACGTTTCATAAATACCTCTTTGACATGTGGGTTGACGACCAAATCAGCATACCGCTGACGGTAGCGCATTTCGGGATCGTTAAACTCATCGTATGTATTGCCTTCCGCATCCGTTTTTGGAAGCGGTAAGGGTTTTAATGCTTTAGATAACAGTTTAAAATGTTTTACCAACACTGTTTTTTCTCCTACTTGAGTCGTGAACAGTTCACCTTCAATACCGATAAAATCACCTAGATCGAGCAATTTTTTAAAGACATCGTTGTATAGACTTTTATCTTCATCAGGACAAACTTCGTCCCTATTGATATAAATTTGAATACGGCCTTCACTGTCCTGAAGCTCCGCAAATGCTGCTTTCCCTTGTATTTTTTTTCGCATCAAACGCCCTGCCAAAACCACCTTAGCTCCTTCTGAAAAATCAGATTTAACCTTAGCACTGCTATGGGTTACGGGGAATAAATCAGCGGGATAAGGATTGATTCCTAAGGCGCGTAATTTTGATAGTTTTTCTCGGCGGACAATTTCTTGTTCTGAAAGCTGCGACATAATACTTTGATAAAAATTTTAAGACACAAAGATAACGACTATTGCTTAGCATTTCAATTAAAGATGAATAAATCCTCTATTGCTTTTGTAACGTTCTTTTAAAAGTTTCGTCTTATCTTTATAACTTAATTTAACCCCCTTTTTTTATGAGTATTTGGCGCGTTTTACTTTCAATTCTATTTCCTCCAATAGCGGTGTTTGACAAAGGCTGTGGATCTATAATTATTGTTTTTTTATTAACCCTTTGTGGATGGGTGCCTGGAGTCATTGCTGCACTGGTGATTTTAAACAATCCTAAGTCATAAATCAGTATATTTGCGCCCATGAATAAAAGCGTCAACATACAAGATCTGGGACTTAAAGATTATAAGGAAGCTTGGGATTATCAAGAGACCTTATTTAAAGAGACCATTGATATTAAAATCAAAAACCGTCGCGAATCTGCGGGGTTAATCACACCCAACCATTTGTTGTTTGTCAGTCATCCACATGTTTATACGTTAGGCAAAAGTGGAGATATGTCCAATCTTTTATTGTCGGAATCTCAATTGGAATCTAAAGGAGCTACTTTTTATAAAATTAACCGTGGTGGCGATATTACGTATCACGGGCCGGGTCAAGTGGTGGGCTATCCAATTTTAGATCTTGAAAATTTTTTTACAGACATTCATAAATTTCTACGTTTTTTAGAGGACACCATTATTTTAACTTTAGAAGAGTATGGACTAAAAGCCGAGCGAAGTCCCGGAGAAACAGGGGTATGGTTAGATGTTGGAACGCCATTTGCACGTAAAATATGTGCAATGGGAGTACGTGCAAGCCGTTGGGTGACGATGCATGGGTTCGCCTTAAATGTCAATGCAGATTTAGGTTATTTCGACAACATTATTCCTTGTGGAATTCGTGGAAAAGCAGTCACATCCTTACATGTCGAACTCGGTCAAGTCAAAGTCGATGAAGCTGAGGTGAAAGCAAAACTTTTAAAACATTTCTTAACACTTTTTGAGGCGACAAAAGCCTAGTAAAGCTGATACATTATCAAGCTATTAGCATCTCCTTTGGTCACAAATTCAAGAGGTGCATCTCCATCTGCATTTGCTAAATCAATAGCACTTGTTCCAAAAACAGGTACGTTTGGGAGGGGTTTGGCCTGACTGTCAAACAACCAAATTTTTTGTGCTTGTAAATCAGTAATCGAAATATAAATTTTGTCCCCTAAATAAAACAAATTAGGAGCGGAGTAGCTTCCGTATTCCAAATCTACACGATTTGATTTTATAGATAATTTATTGTCGCTACGGGTTACCAATGTTTTTGAAGAACTTGTTATGTCGTGTTTTGAATCAAGCCCTAAGTTTTGAAGGCTTACAGCTCCTTTTGTGTTCACTTGAATTAAATCGCCCTTTGTGTTTGTGGTAGTAAATAGCGAATTATACAAATAAATACCAGCACCAGAAAAATCAATAGCGTCTTTTACTTTGATACGAATTGATCCGCGGCGATCCAATAAATTGAGTTGATTGCCAGCACTGAAGGCGATATAGTCCTTCCCCCGCACTCGAAAATGCTTGGGTTGACTGCTGACGGTCTGGCTGGCCACATACTTAAATCCATTTACAGATTGCCCCTTAGAGTTATACATCAAAAGATTTTTGTTTTGTGTAATCAAAAAACGATAATTACGTTGTTTGTCATAATCAAAGACTGCTAAGGGCTGTGTAATCTTGTCTTTAAACTCTAACGGAAATCGCTCCACATTTTTCCCATTTCGATCAATAATATACAGTCTATTTGGCGTTGTAAACGCCAGTTGCAAGCGGCCATTTCTGTATAAATCTACTTGTTCAACCCTTCCTAACACAGCGCCTTTAAGCTTCTTTTTCCATAAGACAACTCCCTTGTTCGAAATTAAATATAAATTATTGTCAATATCTTGAACCAAAACATCCTTCTTTTTTGTTCTATGGTTGGTGACAAATACGGGGTCCATCAAAATGTCGTTTGAAAGCGTCAAACTAAATGCTTCGCTAATCTGCGTTTTTGATTGTTTTGATTTTGATTTTTGAAGAATACTATTAACGTGTACAATGTGATCGTCTTTCACTAATTGTAAACCAGAAAGTTTGTAATCACTAAGGTCTTTCTTGTTTAAAGTTGTGTCGAAAAGTTCTTTTAAAACAATCCCCAAAGTTGTAGTGTCAAAATAAGTTTGAAAAGATGCTTCGTCACTCAATGCATTTTGAATTGTTTCGTAAGCATTAGAAGTTTCAAGCGTGTTTTTATTGAGATAATTTGAAATCACAAGTTGCAACACTTTTTCAGAGTTAGAAAACACCAAATATTCTTCAATAATGATAAATTTTGTTGTGTTAACAGCAGATATAAACGGCCCAAACGTTTCTGTAAACAAGGAAGGGTCTGTAAATTCAAAAAGTGGGACAGAGCGAAAACTGCTCAGCTCATTTTGGAAACTGCTTAAGGCCTCATAGGTTGCATTGAAATCGATGGATTTTAGAGCAATACCAGAACCTTCAGATGTTTCAAACTTGCTAACTTCTTTAGTAGTACTAAAAAAGGCTTTGGAAAAATCGGATGCTTTTGTACTGTAACCTGCGGAATCAATATTTCGAGTTAGTTGCTCAAAATCGGTATAATTAAAAGAGTTAACTAAGGTGCTTTCGGCAGGGATAATAGTTTGTAAACTTTGGGATTGCGGTTCTAAGGTTTCAAAAAGTTTAAACCATTTATTTTCAGATTTTTGATCCAAAACGGTCCCGTTAATCGCAATACTTTCAGGAGTTACATTAAAACCAAAATATAAAGATTGAGAATTTAATAATGGGACTGACTTTAGTTCCGGAAATATTTTACAATAGACAGAAAACGTGTTTGTGGTTTGTTGTAGCTTAGACAATTTTGAATACTCTGAAGTTCTTTGCGTTTTCAAAGATTCAAGAACTGATTCAGATGATGAAGCTACTAAAATACTGTCTAAAGTAATGTAAGGAATTGAAAGTGTATCGGTTGAATTTAAATTTCTTTGATGTGTAATAAAGGTAAATACTTCTGAAGCAGCCTCTCTATTTATACACACTAAAAGGGGGCTCAAACTTTTTAGGCTGTCAAGCGGAATGAGTGCTTTTTTTAAGGGTTTAAAAACATTTGTTTTAGAAATCAAAGCATTGTTGTCAATGGCGCTTTGGAATCCTTCTAAGGAGTTTATAGAGATTACAACTGAAGTGTTTTTTGGTACGAGATCCTCAATGGAACGCGTTGACTTTGGAGTGTAGTCACAACTAAAAATCGTTAAAATAATAGCTAAAAAATATAATATCTTATGCATTGGGTTTTCTCCTTTTTTCGACTCCAAACAAAGATAAGACTTATAATTCAAAAGAAAGTTATTCTGGTAAAAGTCTAAATGAAAGCCGGTGGTATTTGGTTGTGCCATATTTACGAATTGCCTCGCGGTGTTCTTTTGTAGGATACCCCTTATTTTGTTTCCAGTTATACATAGGAAATTCTTCGTGGATTTTCTCCATATATGCATCCCTGTAGGTTTTTGCTAATACCGAAGCAGCAGCGATATTTTGATACTTGGCATCTCCTTTGATCACCGTTTGATGTGGTATTTTTTTGAACGCCTTAAATCGATTGCCATCGACACTAATAAACGCTACTTTTTCTAATTTTGAAATTGCCTTATGCATCGCTAAAATAGAAGCATTAAGAATATTTATACTGTCAATTTTTTTTGGAAATACGTGTGCCACTCCATAAGACACAGCTTGCGTTTCAATGATCGGCTTTAAGAAATTTCGTTTGGTATGTGAAAGTTGTTTGGAATCGTTTAGAATTTCATTCGAAAAATCTAAGGGTAGAATAACAGCTGCCGCCGTTACAGGGCCTGCCAAACACCCGCGACCCGCTTCGTCTGTGCCACACTCAAATTCTAAATTTGAAACATTTAAGTCCAACATAAATCACTGCTTAAAGTTAAATTGATTGTAAAAATCAGTCTTTATGCTGTAAAAAAACAAAATAGATTAGATATTTGCTATTTTTGTGCCAACAATAATTTGCTGTTAGAACCATATATATGTATAAACTAGTCTTAATTCTTTTCTGTTTACTCCTTGGGACTACTGCATCCTCCCAAGATAAATTGATTTCTAAGAAGCCAGGAAAATTATCTAAAAGCTTTGAACCCAATAGACAGGGGCGTGATTCTATGGAGAACCGTCTTTCTAAAAAGGTAGTTAAAAACGAAAAAGCAAATATTAAAGATTACTTAATTATTTCCCGTGAAAACGATACTATTCAATTAGATACAACCTTGACTATATATAAGGAGTATAAATTTAACTACCTCCGAAAAGATGAATTTGAGCTTTTGCCGTTCAGTAACATGGGGCAAACCTATAATACCCTCTCAGAGAATTTTAAATCAAATTCGCTTCAACCTTCATTTGGAGCCCAAGCCAAACACTTCAATTATATGGAAGTGGATGACATTGATTATTACCATGTACCCACGCCACTTACCGAGTTATTATATAAGAGTGGTTTTGAACAAGGTCATTTGTTAGATGCATTATTTACCGTCAACACATCCAAACAATTTAATTTTTCGATTGCGTATAAAGGCATGCGTTCTTTGGGAAAGTATGAGCACATATTATCAAGCACAGGGAATTTTAGATTTACAACAAATTATAAAACCAAGAACAACCGATATGTTGCTCGGACGCATATCGTCATGCAAGATATTTTGAATGAAGAAAACGGAGGGCTTTCGGACGAAGACATCCTAAATTTTGAATCGGGTGTGGAAGAATTTTTAGACCGACCCATATTTGATCCAATCTTTCAAGATGCTCAAAGTAGTTTAGAAGGCAGGCGTTTCTATTTGGACCACTCCTATATACTAAAGGAGCGAGACTCTCTTAATTCTAATAAAATTGCAGTCGGAAATATTCTTTCCTTAGAAGATAAGTATTACCACTTCACGCAAGCAACGAAAAACAACTATTTCGGAGATGCTTTTATTGCGTCCAAAATTTCTGACAAAGTCACTCTCGAATCCTTTTATGCAGAGTTCAATGCCAGTTATTCAAATAAGACTCTAGGAGCTTTTAAAGTAAATGCAGGATATACAAACTATAATTATGGATACAACTCTGTTGTGATTCTAGATGATCAAAGAATTACCAACCGTCTTTTGGGGTCCGTCGTTTCTTTTGAAGGTGCCTACGAAAAAACGATTGGTGAATTTGCCTTAAAAGGCGATATTGGTGTAAACCTTACAGGGGATTTAAAAGGAAATTTTCTAAACGCCGAAGCATCCTATGGTATTAATGAAGACATGGATGTGAGCGCCAGTCTCAATTCCAACTCCAAAGCCCCTGACTTCAACTTTCAGTTGTTTCAAAGTGACTATCTAAATTACAACTGGAAAAACAATTTTAAAAATCAAACAACAAAGCAATTAGCGTTCAACCTTAAGTCGAAAAAATTTGGAACCCTAGAGGTAGATTACAATACCCTAAACAATTACTTGTATTTCGCAAAAGGAAACACTGTTGATGCAGGAGTAAAACCTTTTCAGTTTGATAAAACCGTCAACTATATAAGAGCTAAATTATCAAATGAAATAAGCTACAGAAACTTTTCATTAAATAATACTGTCCTATATCAAAGCGTCATGGACGGTGAAGTAGTATTTAATGTCCCACAAATTGTCACGCGACACTCTTTATACTATACAAACGAATTTTTTAAAAAGGCTTTATTTTTGCAAACAGGCGTGACGTTTAGTTACTTTTCTAGCTATTATATGAATCGTTACGATCCACTACTTGCAGAATTCTATGTACAAAACACCACGGAAGTGGGCGATTTCCCAAGAATTGACTTTTTTATCAATGCCAAAATTCGTCAAACACGTCTCTTTTTAAAGGCAGAACACCTCAATTCTTCCTTCACCGGCTACAATTTCTACTCAGCTCCCAACTATCCATACCGAGATTTCATAGTACGATTCGGAATTGTTTGGAATTTCTTTCTATAATTTCATTTTCTAATGTCTTGTAATTCAGAAGATAAAAGGGATTGTAAAAAATAAACTTAAAAACGTTTAAATAAAGGCTTGTTTAGGTGTAAAAAGGTTGTATGTTTGCAGCCGCTAAAAAACGCAAGTTAAACAGGCGTACGATCTTAGATTATTATGATGTTATAAGGTTTGAAAAAAAATTAATTTTATTTTCAAAAATCATTGTGATAAACAAAAAAGGTTTTATATTTGCAGCC
>JABAYY010000022.1 GCA_018608765.1 Flavobacteriaceae bacterium | reverse complement strand
GTCCGATATAAAAGCACAAAGAGACCATTTCAAGCATTTGTCATCACATCTAATCAATGCTGTTCAACTATTTGGTGTAAATGAAAAAGTCTATTTAGAATTTTGTCCAATGGCAGATAATAACAAGGGTGCGTTTTGGTTGAGCAAAGAAGAAAAAGTAATCAATCCATATTTTGGCGAAGCAATGCTAACCTGTGGTGAAGTAAAACAAATAATAGAATAATAACAATTAAATTTTAAACAATGAAAAGAGTAATTTTAAGTATCGCTGTAATAGCATTATTAGGTTTAACAAGTTGTAAAAACGAAACCAAAAAAGAAACAGAAACAACGACTATAGAAATGTCAAAAGATATGGCAATGACAGAGCTGTCTTTTGGTGTGAGAGGAAATTGTGGAATGTGTAAAAACACCATCGAAAAAGCAGCTAACGGTGTTGAAGGTGTTGCAAGTGCTAATTGGGATGTCGATAAAAAGAAGATTGATGTGTCTTTTGATGATACAAAAACCGATGCAATGGCAATCCATAAAGCAATCGCAGCTTCAGGATATGATACCGAAAAAGTAGCAGGTGATGAAGAAGCATATGATGGTTTACCAGGTTGTTGTAAATACGACCACGAAATGATGATGAATCAATCAGGTGAAACAAAAAGTGATGACCATTCAAATCACGACCATTAAGCAATAATGAAAGAGTCTTTTTCGGAAGGCTCTTTTTTATTCCCCACAACCCAAAATCCAGTTTTTTCGTACCTCAAAATCCTCTGTCTTTTGTGTTGTTCCGCTCACCTAACAAGTTTAGCGTTTTTTTGTCTTTAAGGTAATAGCATATTACAGCTTTGGTTTTCATAAAATCAAACCAAACTGCAATAAGCTATTCTGTTATTATTTTCTCATAAAACCCTAAACTCACCCAAGCTATGTTACATAATACAAGTTATAGTAGCAAAAATCCTTTCAAGGGTTTGCTAACGCAGTATTCTTATATTTTCGTAGCTATAACTGGTATTATGTAAAATATCCGCTTATCCCACGCTCACATTGCAACTTCAAAGAAAATGACGTTATCTCATTCAACTGCACAAAATCATCGTTAAGTCCAAGTATTCCTTACCTCAAATCTTTGTTTGCTTTATTTCGTTAACTTTCATTTTAGGAAAAGTAAGATGAGGTAATAAAATAAAAAAGAAAGCAAATATAGGTAGCTTCCATCAGCCAACGCTCAATACTGTAAAGGTCAAGCCCTACGGGTTTTGAATAAAACTTTTTTATGAAGCACTCGTAAAAGGTTTCAAGATTTTAGAGTAAAAAACTTTTACCCAAAAACCTTGACAGCATCATCCACGCTACCTTTAACATTGGCTGTCTTTTTTCTTTTCTTCAAAAAAATTATGGCAAAAGAAAAAGCCCTACAATAAAAATTATAGGACTCTTTCAGCTTCAAAGGTCAGAATGAAACTATGCTACTTCTACGATATTTAAAACGTTATATGCGCCATTTTTAAGCGGATACTGAATACCGTTAATCTCTTGGAAGAACTCTACCAATAAAACGAATATATCGTTTCCTGTTCCTGCTGGAACACCTGCAGGCGTTAGTGTTTGCGTTGCAGAGGTTGAATCAATCGGAATGTTTACAGTTGGACTGTATTCGATTGCGTTATCTGTGGTATCAAAGTCAACTTTTAAAAATGCTGAACTTAAACTTACGTGTGTTGCGCCACTTGGATATGCAATATCATTTGCAGGCGTTAGATTTGGGATTGTAATTTCGCCAGTTGCACCATCTACAGTAAACGGAGCGAATAAAACAGCACTTAAAATGGCTCTATTATTAAAATCCAAGCCTTTCAATGTGGCTTTACCTTCTGGTGTTGCTAATCCTGTAGCTACATTTCTTTGTCCTCTTACAGAGGTTGTATCAAAGTTTTTAATTTGTGTCATTTTTTGAGTAACACGACTTGAAACTCGATTGTCTTTTGCTCTAATCATTAAGTTTCTTACAGATGTTCTCAATAGCTTACCAGATGATGCAGAACTTCCAAATTCTGAACCGTTTTCACGAGTACGCTCAAACGCTGGGTCATTTTGAATACGCTCTTTAGAAACACCGCCTTTAGTTTTTACTAAATAACCCTCTTTTGCTTTGTAAAAAGTTAGATTGTCTAACGTTCCTTCTAACTTAATAATACCTTTTAATTTTGCCATAACTAATACATTTTTTGATGATGAATATCAAATATACGAGCTATTGACTGTCAATGCATTAGAGTGCTTCCGTAGTGTTTACAAGTTGCCAAAACTTCCGATTTCGTTAGTTTTTTCAATGGGATATTAGTCGTATATTGTATATAGGTGCTTTATAGCAACGGTATAGATAAAGTATAGTTAGAGTATTAATTTTAAATTTAAAGTGAATGAGTAGAATCTGTATTTACCCTAAAGACGTGCAAGTGGTAACAGGAAAGAGTGAGCGTTATGGCAGAACAATAATCAAGAAGATTAAAGAACGCCTAAACAAAGAAGCTCATCAATTAGTTACTATCGATGAATTTTGCGACTTTATGGGCTTTGAAATCAGTAAAGTACAAGGATTAATCAAGTAAATTCCTTATCTTTACTACAAGGTATAAAGGTGACCTATTAGGTGACCCAACAATGGTACAGGACTGAAACAGTAATAA
>JABAYY010000008.1 GCA_018608765.1 Flavobacteriaceae bacterium | reverse complement strand
AAATTAGGAACCATCCCCATAAACCAACCGTCGCTTTGATTTTGAGTAGTACCTGTTTTTCCAGCAATTGCATTGTCAAAACTATAAGGATATCCTGTAACAACGTCTCTGTAAACTGGGTTTCTCTCTTCTTCAGGAATATTATGTCTTAATCTAGCTCCAGATCCAAATTTTGTTACACCCTCTAATAAATTAACAGTAACATAAGCTGACTCAGCACTTATAACATCCTTAGTTTCGGGCGCAGATTGGTACAATAAGGTTCCGTTTTTATCTTCAATTCTAGAAACCATAGTTGGCTTAACATAAATTCCTTGGTTTGCAAATGCGCCATAAGCTCCAACCATCTCAAATACACTTAAATCTGGTGTTCCTAGAGCAATTGCAGGAACATCAGGAATGTATGATTCAATTCCAAGATTTCTGGCCAGATCGGCAACTGGCTTTGGGCCTACTTTATCCATTAATTGAGCACTAATGGTATTTTTCGAATTTGCTAGTGCGTTTTTTAAAGTTCTAAAACCTCCGTACTTATCACTTGAGTTAGTGGGACACCAAGGATCTGGGTTGCCATACTTATTAGGCTCAATGCAATAAATAGCATCTGGAAGCGAATCACATGGTGACAATTTTAATTGATCTATTGCAGTTGCATACAAAAACGGCTTGAAAGTAGATCCAATTTGTCTTTTCCCTTGCTTGACGTGGTCGTATTGAAAATGTTTGTAGTTAATTCCTCCTACCCACGCTTTTACATGACCTGTTTGAGGCTCCATAGACATCATTCCCGCTTGCATAAAGTGCTTATAATAACGAATCGAATCTATTGGTTTCATTACCGTATCAATTTCACCTTTCCAAGAAAAAATAGACATTGGAACTTCTTTTTGAAAGACTTCAAACATTTCTTCTTCAGATTTTCCTGTTCCTTTCATTTTTCTCCATCTTTCAGACCTTTTCATAGCATTTTTAAAAATCTTTATTGAATCTTCAGACTCTAGATCTAAAAAAGGAGCGGTTGGATTTAGTTCTGGTGTGTTTTGCTTAAAAAATTCTTCTTGCAAATTAACCATATGCAACTTGACGGATTCTTCAGCGTACTGTTGCATTTCATAATTTATAGTAGTGTAAATTTTTAACCCATCTAAGTTTATATTGTATTTTGAACCGTCGCTTTTTAAATTTTGACTAGTCCAATTTTTCATAAAACCTCTAAGGTATGCTCTAAAATATGTTGCAAGCCCCTCTCTGTGCGATTGAGGAGTGTAATTTATTGATAGTGGTATTTGTTTCAACGAATCAACCGTGTTTTGATCTAAATGACCATTTTTTTTCATTTGATTTAAAACGACATTTCTTCTGTTTTTTACTAGTTCGGGGCGCCTTAAAGGATTGTAGTAAGACGAATTTTTAAGCATTCCAACTAGCACTGCCGATTCCTCAACCTTTAAACTATCAAGCTCTTTGTCAAAAAAGATATTTGAAGCTGATTTTATTCCGTCCCCGTTATATCCAAAATCATAAATGTTCAGATACATGGCTATAATTTCATCTTTAGTATATTGCCTTTCAAGTCTAACAGCAATAACATACTCTTTAAATTTTTGAGCCAAGGCTTGAAAGATATTTTTAGCCCGAACACCCACAAAAAGTTGTCTTGCGAGCTGTTGTGAGATGGTGCTAGCTCCACCTCTTTTTCCCAAAAATACAATTGCCCTTAGAGTTCCTTTAAAGTCAATCCCTGAGTGGCTGTAAAACCTTTCATCTTCTGTTGAAATAAGAGCGTCTATCAAGTTTTTGGGTAAATCATCAAATTGAATTGGTATTCTGTTTTCACCAAAATGGAATTTGCCCAAAACTTTATTGTCTGATGAAATAATCTGAGTAGCCAGATTAGTATTTGGGTTTTCAAGTTGTCTAAAATCAGGCATTTCCCCTAAGTGCCCTAATGAGGCTGCATAAAAAATTCCTGAAAAAATAATGATACCAGAAAAAAAGAGCAACCAAAAACCATAGAAGTATAATCTAAATTTTTTTGGCATAATCTTTTTCTGTTTACCCATTATACTATTCAATTAAAAGTCCAAAGTTAAGAACTCCCTCCAAATTTTCAATTTCATTGATTTCGTTATTTAATCTCATTGAAGTTCTAACTTTTAATTTAAAGGCTTCGCTGTCGTTTAAAATAAAATCAGTTTTGTAAGGTAATTTGTGTTCAACAACGCTAATTTTTTTATCACCTAGCCACTTGCCGTTTGGATCAGCTAATTTGAATTCTAAAGTGTCAATTTGAATTTTATTATTTAAATCATAAAGTTCAGAAATTAAAAAAATATTTGCAAAAGAGTAATCGTTGTTATGCCTTAAAATAAAACTAATATTTTTTATACTTTTTTGTTTTTTGCCTTTAAAGTTAAATTCAACTATTTCAGAATTTTCCCAACCAGATTTAAAGTCATGAAACTGTAAAAAACCAGTTGTTTCACAAGAACTAATCAAAGCAGCTAAAAAAATAATTAGAAATCTATTTAACATATTCTAAACTAGACTCTTTTAGAGAATTTTCTTTTTTTCTTTTTCTTTCTTTTATCAAATCTTGTAAGACTATCTTGTCCAACTACATTTTCAAAACTAATATCGGAAGGTAATTCTGAGATAGTATAATCCTCAAGACTTTCAATTTTTTTACCTGTTTCATTTATCTTAATGATCTTTTTTACGTTTT
>JABAYY010000042.1 GCA_018608765.1 Flavobacteriaceae bacterium | reverse complement strand
TAAGAATTATGGCAAATCATAAGTCAGCTTTAAAAAGAATTAGAAGTAACGAATCAAAGCGCGTGTTGAACAAGTATCAGCACAAAACGACTCGTAATGCAATTAAAAATTTGCGTGAACTAACTGATAAGAAAGAAGCACAAAAATCATTCTCAACAGTTTCTTCAATGATTGATAAGTTGGCAAAAAACAACATCATTCATGATAATAAAGCAGCGAACCTTAAGTCTGGTTTATCTAAATTTGTTGCAGCACTATAACAACTTTACTATGTCATCCTAATATAGGTTGATTACAGTAACTCTATAAAATTTAAAAATCCTGTAAAGTTTTTCTTTACAGGATTTTTTTGTTTGTTATTTTTCAACAAATATTAAACATAAAAAAAGCCTTTCGTTTTCGAAAGGCTTTTTTTATAAATTAAAATGTAATAACTAATTATCCATTCATCGAGATTAAAAACTCCTCGTTGTTGCGTGTTTGTTTGAAACGATCGTTGATAAACTCCATCGCTTCTACAGGATTCATGTCTGCAAGATACTTTCGCATGACCCACATACGTTGGATGGTTTTTTCGTCTAACAACAAATCATCTCTACGTGTGCTTGAAGAGGTAAGGTCAATAGCAGGGAAAATACGACGGTTCGATATTTTACGATCCAACTGAAGTTCCATATTTCCTGTTCCTTTAAATTCTTCAAAAATTACTTCATCCATTTTAGACCCTGTTTCGGTCAATGCTGTTGCAATAATTGTAAGAGAGCCTCCATTTTCTATATTTCGAGCCGCTCCGAAAAAACGTTTTGGTTTGTGAAGTGCATTTGCATCGACACCACCACTCAAAATCTTTCCTGAGGCAGGTTGTACCGTGTTGTATGCACGTGCCAGACGTGTGATCGAATCTAAGAGAATTACGACATCATAGCCACATTCTACGAGACGTTTTGCTTTTTCTAAAACGATGTTCGCAATTTTTACGTGTTCATGTGCTTCTTTATCAAATGTAGAAGCAATTACTTCGCCACGTACGTTACGTTGCATGTCTGTCACTTCTTCAGGACGTTCATCAATCAATAAAATCATTTGATACACTTCTGGATGGTTGGCTGCAATTCCATTGGCAACATCCTTGAGAAGCATTGTTTTACCTGTTTTTGGTTGAGACACAATCATCCCACGTTGGCCTTTTCCTATTGGAGAAAATAAGTCCATAATTCGAGTGGAAATCGTGCTTTGCTTTTCTGCGATATTAAATTTTTCTTTAGGAAAAAGAGGCGTTAAGTGTTCAAACGCTACACGGTCTCTAACTGCTTGTGGATCGAGTCCATTAATTTTACTCACTCTAATAAGTGGGAAATACTTTTCACCTTCTTTTGGTGGACGCACATGTCCTAATACAGTATCTCCATTTTTCAATCCAAATAAACGGATTTGAGATTGAGACACATAAATATCATCAGGAGATGCCAAATAGTTATAATCAGAAGATCTTAAGAAGCCATATCCGTCTTGCATGACATCCAATACGCCTTCACTTTCAATGATGGCATCAAACTCAAAATCAGGTTCTTTATAGCGGTTTCGGGTGTCTTTGTTTCCGTTATTGCCTTGTTTTTGATTTGGGTTTTTATTAGGATTCTGCTTTTGATTCGGATTCTGGTTTGGATTCTGTTTAGAATTCGGATTCTGATTTGGATTTTGGTTTTTTTGTTTTTGAGGTCTAGGGTTAACTTTAGGAGTCCCTTTCGATTCTACTTTTGTTTCAGAAGATGTTTCTGTTTTTTCCGTTGCTTTGGGTTCAACTTTCACCTCTGGTGTTTTGGTTTCAGAAGTCGTTTCCTTTTTGGGTGCTGCCTTTGTAGCTGGATTTGCTTCTGGTTTTGAATTGGATTCTTTTGTAGGTTTTGAAATACGTTCTCTTCTTGGTCTTGGTGGCTTATTAGCCGCTGGAGGAGTCACGATCGCAGGATTGGCAGCTTGTAAATCTAGTATTTGATATACAAGGTCAATCTTTTTTAAACTCTTAAACTTAGGGACGTTTAGTTCCTTTGCAATTTCTTGTAGTTCAGGGAGTTTTTTTTCTTTTAATTGTGAAATTTCAAACATTATGTATGTGAATTAATTTTAAATCCTTTAATAGAGTAAAGAACTAATTATTGAAACGATTTTATGAAGAAGTAATTTTTATTGTAAATTGAGTAAGGCAAATAGAGTGTGATACTGCCGTTATATATGCAATTATACAACTTTATTTTTAAACTTTTTATAGATGTAATAAAAAAGAAACTATTATTTTTGTCGAACATCAAATCAAGAATGCTTCAAAGAATTCAAACATTATATTTATTATTAGCCGCTATTTGTTCTGGGGGGCTATCTCAATTTTTGCCTGTACGAAATACAGAAGCGAGTATTGAATTTGCATTTGATTCAATAGAGTATATGATTTTATTTTCAGCATCAGCCTTGTTGTCCTTGATCTCTATTTTTTTATTTAAAACAAGACAAACCCAATTTGTGTTGGGGCGTTTAAATATTATATTAAACTTAATTTTACTAGGATTATTTATATATCGATTGCTAACTGTATCTGGAGAAACTGCGAATTCTGAGAAAGGTATTGGGTTGCTACTTCCTATTTTATCTATCGTGTTATTGGTGTTTGCCAATAAGGCCATAAAAAAGGATGAAGCGCTTGTAAAATCAGTAGATCGGTTGAGGTAAATGACTTTAGTAGTAAGAGTGCGAAAAAAAACCTTGAGGATTCTCAGGGTTTTTTTATGCGTTTCTTTTAAATTCGATGACTTCAAGATTTTGAATTTTATCGCCTGAAATTTCAAACCGAAGCATTGTTCTAACGTTATGAATTCCGTACGTTCCCACAGCTCCTGGGTTCATGTGTAAGAGGTTGAGTCTTTTGTCATTCATCACCTTTAATATATGCGAATGTCCACAAATAAATAGGTTAGGAGTGTGCACCTTAATCATTTCTCTGACTGCAGGTGCATACCGACCTGGGTAGCCGCCAATGTGTGTAATCCAAACTTTGACATCCTCACATCGAAATTTTAAATGTTCTGGAAATTCTAAACGTGCTTCCGCACTGTCAATATTTCCAAAAACAGCCCGCAAAGGTTTTAGTTTTTTTATAGCATCCGTAACTTTTAGGTCGCCAATATCGCCAGCATGCCAAACTTCGTCGGCCTGTTTCACGTGTTTTAGAATTTCTTCTCCCATATAACTATGCGTGTCAGAGAGTAATAAAATTTTTGTCATTAGAAAATGTTAATGAGAAAGCTATTAATGATAAAGTCTATTTATCTTTGTCTTTATAACTACAAAAGTATCAAATTAGCTTGAGATATTTTATTGATTTATCTTATAATGGCCGTGCCTATCATGGCTGGCAAATTCAACCCGATGTTACTACGGTGCAAGCGGAGCTGAATCATGCACTCAGTACTGTGTTAAGAGTTCCTTTGGAATGTATGGGAGCAGGACGAACAGATACTGGGGTTCATGCAAAACAAATGATCGCCCATTTTGATATAGACACAAAAATTGACGTCAAGGATATTGTATATAAACTCAATGTATATCTTCCAAAAGATATTCATATTAACGCTATCCACGAAGTACATCCTGAAATACATGCCCGTTTTGAAGCTTTAAGTAGAACCTATGTTTACAAGGTTTCAAGAACAAAAAATGCATTTAAATACCAAAGCGAACACACATACACACTTCCATTAGATGTGGATTTGATGAATCAAGCAGCAAAAATTTTGTTTGAATACACCGATTTTCAATGTTTTTCAAAAGTGAAAACAGATGTAAAAACGTATGACTGCACTATTATGGATGCACAATGGCAGGTCGATAACAACAGTCTTAATTTTACAATTAAAGCAGACCGTTTTCTTAGAAATATGGTGCGTGCCATTGTAGGTACCATGATAGAAGTGGGAGCTAAAAAAAGAACCCTTGAAGAATTTCGTAAAATTATTGCTTCAAAAAACAGGTCTAATGCAGGGACATCGGCACCAGCTCACGGACTGTATCTAATTAATATAGAATATCCAAAATCAATTTATGTCCAAAAAGAAGCCTAAAAGCAAAGTTTTTGATGCGCAGTTATTCAAAAGGTTGTTGCACTATATCAAGCCTTATACAGGGTTTTTTATTCTTGCACTGACCACCGTCATAGGTTTGGCAGTTTTTGGAGCACTTCGCCCTAAGGTTTTGCAACTAGCAATTGATCAAAATATTGAACAAAAATTTGAGCCTGGTTTCCTAAACTATATGCTTATTATGCTGGGGCTTTTGGTTCTCGAGGTGACTTGTAATCTGTTGTTTATTTATTATGCAAGTTGGTTGGGTCAATCCGTGGTAAGAGATATTCGAATTAAACTTTTTAACCATATTCTTGGGTTTAAAATGAAATACTTTGACAACTCGTCGGTAGGAGTTTTAATTACACGAACGGTGACAGATATGGAACGTATTACCGATATTTTTGGGGAAGGGCTGTTTATGATTTTTAGCGATATTTTAAAAATGAGCGTTGTAGGAGCAGTCATGTTTTATATGAACTGGAGACTGAGTGTCATTGTGTTTTTTACACTTCCAATCGTTTTGATAGCCACCAAAGTGTTTCAGAAATATATGAAAAAAGCATTCGAAGATGTCCGTACTGAAGTTTCGAATCTCAATTCTTTTGTTCAGGAGCGGATTACAGGCATGAAAATCGTTCAAATATTCGCCAGAGAACAAATTGAGTCTGAAAATTTCAGAGCTATCAACGAACGTCATAAAAAAGGATGGATTAAAACTGTGTGGTATAATTCTGTGTTTTTTCCAATTGCAGACCTTTTATCGTCCGTAACTTTAGGAACGGTAATTTGGCTCGGAGGTCTTAACACAGTGTTGGATCAAACAGCTTCTATTGGAGATTTAACTGCGTTTATAATGATGGTGCCTATGATTTTTAGACCTCTGAATCAAATCGCCAATAAATTCAATACCCTACAAATGGGAATGGTAGCTGCCGATCGTGTCTTTAAAGTGTTGGACACGACCTCTAACATCCAAGATCGTGGTGATGGTATTCTTGAAAATGTAAAGGGCGATTTAGAATTTAAAGACGTTAAATTCGCTTATGTCGAAAATGAGCCTGTTCTCAAAGGGGTGTCTTTTAAGGTAAATGCTGGCGAAACAATCGCTATTGTTGGAGCAACGGGTGCAGGAAAATCTACCATCATCAATTTATTGAACCGTTTGTATGATATCAACTCTGGAATAATTACGATTGACTCCAGAGACATCAAAACAATTTCAGTTAGGAGTTTAAGACAAAATATAGCTGTAGTGCTTCAAGATGTGTTTTTGTTTGCAGATACCATTTTGAATAATATCACTCTCAAAAACCCAGACATTAGTGAAGCGCAAGTAGAAGCTGCAGCTAAAGAAATTGGCATCCATGATTTTATCATGAGTTTGCCTAAAGGGTACCATTACAATGTCAAAGAAAGGGGTGTGATGTTATCTTCTGGTCAGCGTCAATTAATCTCTTTTTTAAGAGCCTATGTTACCAATCCAAAAATTCTAATTTTAGATGAGGCTACTGCTTCTATAGATTCTTATGCAGAACAACTCATTCAAAAGGCAACCCAAAAAATCACGCACGGACGCACATCTATAGTTATTGCACATCGCTTGGCAACAGTCCAAAAAGCCGATACGATTATTGTATTGGACGCTGGCGAAATCGTTGAAATGGGAACGCATAAAGAGTTATTGAAAAATAATGAGGGGCAATACAGGAATTTATACGATGCTCAGTTTTTAACTAAAGACAGTTAACATTAAGATAAGTCAGACTTAATTTTTTCTATTAAATCTTGGGTATCTTTATAAATGACAAACTCTCCATTATTTACATAAGAAAGTTGCCCGGTTTCTTCACTCACCACAAGCGTCAGTGCATCTGTTTTTTCTGTAATTCCAATCGCAGCACGGTGCCGTAGCCCAAAACGTGAAGGAATGGTTTTTTCGTTATTCACTGGAAGAATCACACGAGTCGCTTTGATAACATTATTTGAAATTATAATAGCACCATCATGCAATGGGCTGTTCTTGAAAAAAATACTTTCTAATATTGGTTGAGTCACCGCAATTTTCATGTCATCGCCCGTTTCTACCAAAAAATCTAAATTATTATTGCGTTCAATTACAATAAGTGCTCCCGTTTTTGTGCTGCCCATTTTGGTACAAGCTTTCACAATAACTTCAGCGTCAGAAGTGTTGTTAGGCTGTGCCTTTATAAAATTAAACCGTTTCATTAATGAGCCACTTTTACTCAAATTTGTAGAGCCAATCATCAAAAGAAATTTACGAATTTCAGGTTGAAACACAACAATTAGGGCAATAATTCCAACGCTCATAAAGCCTCCTAAAATATTACTCAACATGCGCATTTGTAATACATCTACGAGTAAATAAAACAGGTAAAAAATAACAATCCCAAAAAAGATATTAATAGCGACTGTTCCTTTTATTAATTTATAGACATAATACAGCAAAAATGCGACCAAAATGATATCGATTATATCTAATACATTGAAGTTTAATAAGTCTTTGAATATGTCCACTAGGTCTGAAAATTTTAATAAATATAATGAATATAAAATGAACGCTATTTTTGAAGCGCCTTATGAAGTTTAATACATTCCATCGCTTCTTTTACGTCATGCACCCTCAACAGTTTTGCACCTTTTTGAAGTGCCACCATATGAAGTGCTGTACTTCCGTTAAGCGCTTGGTCTGCAGTAGTGTTTAGGGTTTTGTAAATCATTGATTTTCTAGAAACCCCTGCCAAAATCGGAAGGTTTAGATTTTTATAATAATCTAACATCCCTAAAAGCTCAAAATTCTGTTCTAAAGTTTTTGAAAATCCAAACCCCAGATCTAAAATAATATCTTTTATCTGCTGTGTTTTTGCCAATTCAATACGTTTTGAAAAATAGGTATATACCTCTTTTACTACGTTCGAATAATCTGTCATTTTCTGCATGGTTTGAGGAGTTCCTCGCATGTGCATCATTATATAGGGAACGCCAAGAGCACCAACGGTTTCAAACATTAAAGGGTCTTGTTGTCCACCAGAAATATCATTGACGATTGCAGCGCCTGATTCTATAGCTGTTTTGATGACACCACTTCTAAAACTGTCAATAGAAATAAGACTTTCTGGAAAGTTATTGACCACAGCGTTCACTATGGGAATGAGTCGTTTTAGTTCCTCTTCTTCAGATACAAAATCTGCGCCAGGGCGCGAACTATATGCACCAATATCAATAAAAGTAGCCCCTTCTTTGAGTAGTTTTTCAACTTGATTCAAAACACTTTTCTCATCCTTAAAACGTCCACCATCATAAAAAGAATCGGGAGTTACATTTAAAATACCCATTACTTTAGGCGTATTCAAGTCAATTAGTTGGCCGTTACAATTGAGAGTCATAAAAAGGTCTTATTGGTTGTTTTTGTCAAGATTTAAAACTTTAAACCATAAATCTTGATGTTTTGAATATTTTAAGCGAAATTTACGGAAAATTCGATTTATTTCATGCAAAATACTTCAAAAGAATACGATGCCGTTGTACAAGTCTGTCAAGAACTGTTCAGTAAAAAAATGAAAGACTATGGATGCGCATGGCGCATTCTTAGATTACCTTCGTTAACAGACCAAATTTTCATCAAAGCACAACGCATTAGAGGACTTCAACAAAACGCTGTTCAAAAGGTAGATGAAGGTGCTGCAAGTGAGTTTGTAGGGATTATAAATTATTGTGTGATGGCTTTAGTTCAAATTGAAAAGGGAGTTGTAGAGCAACCCGACTTGTCATTTGAAGAAGCGGTTGCATTGTATGAAAATAAAATTACCATCACTAAACAGTTGATGTTGGACAAGAATCACGATTATGGAGAGGCTTGGCGGGATATGCGTGTGAGCTCTTTAACCGATCTGATTTTACAAAAATTATTACGTGTCAAACAAATTGAAGACAATGCTGGTCACACCCTTGTCAGCGAGGGAATTGATGCCAACTATCAGGATATGATTAATTATGCCATCTTTGCTTTAATTCACTTAAACGAATCTTAAAATGAAACGAGCATGCTAAAATTAGTAACACCCAAGAAAATGACTACTAGCGAACAGCATGTCAACTTTTAAAAACAATAAATATAGACACATGAAAATCTTAGTCCCATTCTCGCGTATTTTTGTAGGAATTTTATTTATAATTTCAGGGTTTATAAAGCTTAATGACCCTTTAGGGTTTTCGTATAAACTTCAAGAGTATTTTAGTGCAGAAGTTCTAAACATTCCTTTTTTAGAGCCCTATGCGCTCATTATTTCCGTTTTGGTTGTGGTTTTTGAAGTTGTTCTAGGCGTATTTTTACTCATTGGGTATAAACCTAAATTCACCGTGTGGAGCTTGCTGCTGATGATTGTGTTTTTTACGTTTCTAACTTTTTATTCTGCATACTTTGATAAAGTAAAGGACTGTGGGTGTTTTGGAGATGCTTTAAAATTAACCCCTTGGGAAAGCTTCACAAAAGACGTAGTTTTATTGGTCTTTGTATTGATTTTGTTTTTCGGAAAAACATATATCACCCCAATATTTAAACCCTTACCCACCACCATTTTTGCACTTCTAAGTTTTATAGCCAGTCTCGCTTTTGGAAACCATGTATTGATGCATTTGCCTAGTATAGATTTTAGAGCTTACAAAATAGGGGACAACCTCACCAAAAACATGAGTACGCCTGAAGATGCACCCAAAGCCATTCAAGAATTTACATGGGTTTTTAATGTGAATGGAGAAGAAAAAATTATTGTAACCGATGGGTCTTATCCAACTGTTGAAGGTGATTATGTAAGTGTTGAAACAGAAGTTATTGATGAAGGCTATCAGCCCTCTATTTTAGATTTTTCGATAGAATCAGAAGAAGAAGACTTAACGGATGTTTTTCTTGCTCAAGACAAACTCATTATGATTGTATCCTACAATTTGGATACTGCTGAAAAGGAAGGGTTGCAAAAATTGAAAACCTTGTCAGAAAAAGCACAATCTAAAGGATATACTGTAATTGGCTTAAGTGCCTCAGGAAAGGATGCCATTGCCAATATAAATAAAACTTACGGACTTGGTTTTGAGTTTTATCTATGTGATGAAAAAGCTCTCAAAACTGTGGTGCGTTCAAATCCAGGAGTCTTGGAATTAAATCAAGGGACGGTCCAACAGAAAGTACACTGGAATGATATTGATAACTTAGACCTTTAAACCTTTTGGGGAGCTATATTCTAAAAAAAATACAACATTCATTTTGGACACTTTTAGGAGTTGTTACCACCATTTTTTTTCTGTTTAATGTCTTACCAGGCGATCCTGCACAAATGATGCTAGGTCAAAATGAAGACCAAGCCCAATTGGCTCTTGTGAAACAAAAATACGGCTTTGATCAGCCTGTAGTGACGCAATATTTTTACTATCTGAACGACCTGTCGCCGCTATCATTTCATTCTAATTCCTCAGACGATTATACCTTTTTAGAATCACATTCTTATAGTTTTCAACCCCTGATTAAAACCGACAATACTACGGTTGTTTTAAAATTCCCATACCTTAGAACATCTTTCACAAAGCAAGGAAAAGAAGTCAGTCAAATCCTTAAAGAAACGCTTCCAAACACCATTATTTTAGCGGTTGCATCTATTTTTGTGGCACTGGTTTTAGGACTCTTTTTAGGAGTGATTTCGGCTCTATATAAAGACCATTGGATCGATAAAACCATTTTGGTAGTCAGTACGTTTGGGATGAGTTTACCTTCTTTTTTTAGTGCCATTTTAGCCGCTTGGATCTTTGGATTTTTATTACATCACTATACAGGTTTAGAAATGACGGGGAGTCTTTATGAACTGGATGATTTTGGTGAGGTCTATCAATTAAAATTAAAAAACTTAATATTACCCGCCTTAGTTCTTGGGATTCGTCCGTTGGCAGTCGTTACACAATTGATGCGTAACTCATTATTGGAAGTATTTAATCAGGATTATATCCGTACTGCAAGGGCTAAAGGCTTGAGTGAATTCAAAATTATTGTCAATCATGCAATGAAAAACGCGCTCAACCCAGTAGTTACCGCTATATCTGGTTGGTTTGCTTCTTTATTGGCTGGAGCTGTGTTTGTAGAATATATTTTTGCTTGGAATGGATTGGGGAAAGAAATTGTAAATGCATTAAACACATTAGATTTACCCGTAATTATGGGGGCTGTTTTAATAATTGCCCTTACTTTTGTGCTTATTAATATTCTAGTCGATGTTATTTATACTTACTTGGACCCGAAAATTAAACTGAATCCTTAAATTAAATTTCAATATGAAAAATATTTTTTTAGTATTCCTATTTGTTACCACCTTACTAAGTTGTCAAAACCGCGTTGAAACTCAGTTTTCAGAAGCCGCTTTAAACGATGAATTTGTAACACTAAATGGCGACTCTATGTTGTTTAAAAATATTTTAGAAACCCACAAAGGGAGCACTGTTTTTATAGATGTATGGGCCTCTTGGTGTAAAGATTGTTTGAAGGGTTTGCCTAGTGTAAAAGCATTGCAAGCGGAACATCCAGAAGTTGATTTTGTGTATTTATCTTTAGACAAAACACAAAAGGCTTGGAAAAAAGGAATTGAAAGATTAGAAATTAAGGGCGATCATTATTTTATGCAATCTGGCTGGAAAGGTGCTATGGGTACATTTTTAGATTTGGATTGGATTCCGCGCTATATGATTATAGACAAACAAGGGGCGATTAAAGTTTTTAAAGCCATTAAAACATCAGATATAACACTATTAAATAATTTAAAATGAGAAAACAAATTGTAGCAGGAAATTGGAAAATGAATAATGACTATGTCGATTCAGAATTATTCGTTTCAAAACTGCTAAAGGAATTAAAACACACAACAGCAGAAGTAATTATTACCCCGCCTTTTACCAGTCTTTTGGCGTCTTCAAATTCAGTCAAAGGAAGTCAAATTATAGTCGCTGCTCAAAATATGCATTTTGCCGAAAATGGTGCTTATACTGGTGAGATTAGTGCAGGAATGCTTAAAAGTGTTGGTGTTCAAACGGTTATTTTAGGCCACAGTGAACGTCGTGCTTATTTTAATGAAACCGATGCTCTTTTAGCTAAAAAAGTAGATACAGCACTAGCACACAACATGCGTGCGATATTCTGTTTTGGAGAAGAACTAGAAGATCGTAAATCAGGGAATGAAGAAGCGATTGTCGAAGCACAAATCAAGAATGCTTTATTTCATTTGCCAGCCTCTGCTTGGAAACATATTGTATTGGCGTATGAACCAGTTTGGGCGATCGGAACAGGGGAAACAGCTTCTCCAGAGCAAGCACAAGATATGCATGCTTTTATCCGCAAAACCATAGCAGACCACTATTCTTCGGAGTTAGCTGACGAGGTTTCTATCTTGTATGGTGGGAGTGTAAAACCAGCAAATGCAAAAGAAATTTTTTCAAAAACAGATGTTGATGGCGGCTTAATTGGCGGCGCAGCATTAGATGTAGAGCAATTTACAGCCATCATAAACGCATTTTAAATTTGGGAGATTCTATTTATATAGGCTACACTTTTAAAGTTGAACCCGTTCAGCCAGGAACCGAAATTTTGATTGCGGAGCTTGGCTTTTCTGGTTTTGAAAGCTTTGTAGAAACCCCGGATGGGGTCATAGCTTATATTCAAGAAGCGGATCATTTTGATGCCATTTTAGACGCAATTCAGATTTTGAAATCTGAGGAGTTTGTTATTACTCATGAATTTGAAACCATAGCACAGACCAATTGGAATGCAGAGTGGGAGAAAAATTTCAACCCCATTGTTGTAGAAGATCGCTGTGCGATTCGCGCCCCTTTTCACAAAGCATTTGATGTTGAATATGATATTGTTATTGAGCCTAAAATGAGCTTTGGTACAGGGCACCATGAAACCACTCACATGATGATTCAGCATATTTTAGCTTCTGATTTCACTAGTAAATCTGTTTTAGATATGGGTTGTGGAACGGGAGTGCTAGCAATTTTGGCTGAAAAAAAAGGAGCAACTTCTTTAGAGGCCATCGATATTGATAATTGGTGCTATCTAAACAGCCTTGAAAATGTTTCTCGTAATGAGTGTCACCATATCAATGTTTTGGAAGGCGATGCGTCTTTACTTGAGGGAAAACGATTTGATGTCATCATTGCAAATATCAATCGGAACATTCTATTGAATGACTTAAGTACATATGTTACTTGTCTAAATGAAAATGGATTCTTATTTTTAAGTGGTTTTTATAACAGTGATTGTGAGTTGATAGAAACAACCTGCAATCAACTCAATTTGAATCTAGATGAAAAATTAACACGAAACAACTGGGTTGCCCTTAAATTTGTTGCCTAATTATGAGTACAAAAGAAAAAATTAAAGAACAAGAAGAGACTTCAGTTGAAGAAGGACATTTGAATGAAATTGTCCTATTTAACGATGAGGTCAATACTTTTGATCATGTGATTGAAACCTTAGTTCATGTTTGTAAGCATTCTTATGAACAGGCTGAACAGTGTTCGTTACTCGTTCATTACAAAGGAAAATGCACTGTAAAAACAGGATTGTATGAGGAACTAGAACCTCAATGCAGTCAACTTCTAAAAGCTGGCTTAAGCGCTGAAATCGTTTAAGATTTCCCCAAGCGTCCTACCGCACAACTTACAAACGACTTTGCTTTTTTGCCAATCGAATTGGCATCTCCAATCACTGGATATCCAAGTTTAGACAGCAGATTTGTAGCAGTTTCAACTTCGTTAGCAAGTTTGTTTTCAAAAGAAACGGTATTTGTTTCTGTGTCCACACTTACATTTTGAACGCCATCTAAATCATTCAGTTTGGTGATGATGGTATGGGCACATCCGCCACATTTTAGATTTTGAATTTCTAGTGTTGTAGTCATGTGTGTATAGATTAAAGTGTTGAGGGGCATACAAATTCAGACATTGATGCATCAGTTTTTTTGAGTGCTGCAAAACCGCCAGAAATATCAATGATCTTATGAAATCCACGTGCCTTTAAAATGGATGCAGCAATCACTGAGCGGTAGCCACCTGCACAATGGATGTGATATGTTTTTTTGGCATCAATTTGATCCATTTGTTGATTGATATAATCCAATGCAAAATGTTGTAGATCCTCCATTTTTAAATGCATTGAGTTGTATTCGCCGTCTTTTCGAACATCCAAAACGTGTAGTTTGTCTTCTTTTATTTTTGCTGAAAATTCCTCTGCAGAAATAGAAGTTATTTGGTCGGTTGTTTTTCCCGAAGCAATCCAAGCCTCTATACCGCCTTTTAAATAGCCAAGCGTGTTGTCGTAGCCTACCCGAGCTAAACGCGTCACGGCTTCTTCTGACTTGCCTTGTGGAACAGCCAACAAAATGGGTTGATTGATGTCTGAAATTAGTGCACCAACCCATGGTGCAAAACCACCATTAAGACCAATAAAAATAGCGCCTGGAATATGGTTTTTTATAAAGTCTTGTTGAGTTCGCACGTCTAAAATAAGCGCTTCTTCGGATTTCGCTAGCTGTTCAAAAGCTTCTGGAGAAAGGGGGGTGTCTCCATTTGACAACACTTGATCTAAAGTAGAATAGCCTGTTTGGTTAAGTTTTGCATTTTTTGCAAAATATTGAGGAGGAGGGCTAATACCGTTTAGCACTTCTTTTACAAACTCATCTTTGGTCATATCTGAACGCAAAGCGTAATTGGTGTTTTTTTGATCCCCAATTGTGCCAACAGTTTCTTTACTTAGATTTTTTCCACAAGCAGAACCAGCACCATGTGCAGGATATACTATTACAGAATCGTCTAAAGTCATTATTTTTGTTCGTAATGATTGAAATAACATCCCTGCTAAATCTTTTTCAGTAAGATCCGACTTTACAGCCAAATCGGGACGGCCAACATCCCCAAGAAACAACGTGTCTCCCGTAAATACGGCATGGTTTTTACCGGATTCATCAATGAGTAAATACGTCACAGATTCCAAGGTATGACCTGGGGTGTGTAGTACTTTAATTGTAATGTCTCCAATCTTAAATTCTTCGTTATCGGTAGCATTGTAACAATTGAAAGTTGTTTTGGCATTTGGTCCAAAGACAATGGTAGCTGCTGTTTTTTTAGCCAAGTCTACATGGCCGGACACAAAATCGGCATGAATGTGGGTTTCAAAAATGAATTTTATTTTAGCATTGTCAGCAGTTGCTTTATCAACATACTGTTGTGTTTCTCTTAGTGGATCGATGATGGCAACCTCGCCATTGGACTCGATATAGTAGGCACCTTGCGCCAAACAACTGGTATAGATTTGTTCTATTTTCATGACATATTAAGTTACATTACTGTTACAAATGTAAGTTTTTTGAAATAGCTACGATATTCTTTTGATAAAAAGATTATTACCTTATATTTGCACCCTCAAAATGGCCTCGTAGCATAACTGAATAGTGCACTTGATTACGGCTCAAGAGGTTGCAGGTTTGAATCCTGCCGAGGTCACAAATTATCTCCAAGAATAATAATTTATTTTTGGGGATATTTTTTTCATTAACTTTGTGATTCAACAATCAAACCTTACAAAATGAAAAAATTATTTTTTTTAACTTTTTTATTCTCCATTCTTCTTTCTTGTAGTGAAGATAACGCTGATAATTCAATTACAATTCCATTGTTTTTTGAAAAATATGATGGAGTAGTTTGGGAAAATGAAAATGATAATCAAGGTACTCAAACACACCAATTTATTTTCAATAATACTGAACCTAAAAGTTTTACTATGTATGATTTAGATATCCAATTACCTCCGGGGGAGTGCTATCCAAATCCAATTCTCCCTGAATATGAACTCTTAGAAAGTGAAAACAGTTTTCAGTTAACATATTATATGGATTTTTCACCAGAAATAGTTGCACCAGTTCCTTTGTCCTATATTATGACGGTGTCGAATGATGGTAATAGTTTACTCTTTCAGCGAACGACAGATCTTTCGCCTGAAGTATATGAACCAACCCCAGATGAATACTACTTACGTACATCGCTAGAAAACCCTTGTCCTAACTAAATTACCACAAAAAAATGCCTTTATTTATAGGTCTTGGAACCTTATGAAACACACTCACGAGTGGGTTTTTATTTGTAAAATATAAAAACTAAAGTTTACAAATACCTTTATTTAATCTTAACGAAGAAGAATTGGGCCAAAAACAACATTTCCTTTTTGAGTTCAAACATATTAGTTTGACTTATCTTTGCGAATAACCAATTTAACCTTCAAAATGATGAATGATAACATTAAAGCTGCATTAACTGATTTTGTAAATTTAACAGAAGAAGAATGGTCAGTTTTTTCAGCAACTCTTGTTACAAAACAGTACAAAAAAGGAGATTATTTTTTAAAAGAAAATGATTATTGCGATTATGTTGGATTTGTAAATAAAGGTTTTTTCAACTTTTTCTACCTAATTAAAGGCGTTGAACACATTCGAGGTTTTTTCACTCCAAATAGCTTCATTTCTAATTACCCAAGCTTTCTTTTGAAAAATAAGTCTAAATTTTACATTCAAGCCTTGGAGGACTCCTCAGTCACACTAATACACAGAGATGCTCTCTTTTTGCTGTATAAAAAACTTCCAAAAGTTCAAGAATTGAGTAGAAGTATCGTTGAAAATTTATACATAGAAGTCTCGGAAAAATACGAATCTTTCTTTCTTAAAACCGCTGAAGAACGTTATTTGGATCTATTAATCAGTGAGCCTAAAGTAATTGAAAAGATCCCCCAATTTATGATCGCCTCATACTTAGGAGTCAGTCCTGAAGGGTTAAGTCGAATAAAAAATAGAATCGCTAAAAAGTAAGAACAAAAAAACACATTAAAGGTTTTAACGTTGTTTACAGCAGTGCATACATTAAAGTTCGTTTTATTCTTTTATGAGTTTAATTACAGCTTTTTTATCTCCCGATTCAATTATCAACAAGTAAACACCTAAATTTGTAAGTGGCAAAAGTCTGGTGCCATATTAAAAAAATACGGTCCATGTGGTGCGTAAAAGTGCCCTCACTGACTTCAGGTTACTACTAAAAATATCAAGGCTCAGGGCTATTCAATTAAGACCAAACGATACCGTTTGAGTCAATGGAAGCGGCAAGGTATTTTGAATTATGAATTATATGACCATATGTTTGATAAGTCAGAGCTTATAAACTTAACAAATCACATCGATTACAAATCCGTTAAGGATTCGCTTATTACTGTACTAAATAAAAGAATTGCAGAGGCAAATTCAGTACCTTTGGGTTTAGGACGTCAACTCAAAAATGCTAAGCCTTGGTTTGAGCTAGCACGAATTTTTCGTAAAAATTAGGTAATTTCAGAGCAGTTACAAAAATGCTACTAAATAAAAGTATTTTCAAGAAATTATAGAGCGAATTAGAATTCCTAGTGGAGCAGGGGAAGCTACCCATTAAAACGAGTAAATTTTATAATTTTACTTATGCTGATGATAAAAAAGTCCTTGAAATAATTGAAAAGAATTGAGGTAATTAATCTCACTAACATTGATTTATAAAAAAATGACAACATATTTATTAAAAGTAATTTTCACTTTTTGCCTTATAGTTTCTTGCTACTCTTGTAAAAAAGAATTAAAAAAATCTGCTGTAATCGCACCAGAAGGAATGGTCTGGGTTGAAACAAAAACCTTTTTAAAAGGTGCCAAGGAAGAAGATCAATACGCAATGAAAAGAGAAAAGCCAGCTCACGAAGTTAAGGTCGATGGTTTCTTTATAGATCAAACAGAGGTTACAAATAAGCAATTTAGAAAGTTTGTAGATGAAACAAGGTACATTACTATAGCAGAAAAACCTATTGATTGGAATGTCATGAAAAAAAACCTTCCACCAAATACACCAAAACCTCATGATTCTATTCTTCAACCTGGCAGCTTAGTGTTTAATAAAAATGTAAATGCAGTTGTAAATATGAATAATTATATTCAATGGTGGACTTGGAAAGTTGGTGCGAGTTGGAAGCATCCTTACGGCCCCAAATCTTCGATTGAAGGCAAAGACGATTATCCTGTTGTTCACATTGCATTAGAAGATGCTTTGGCATATTGCAAATGGGCAAATAGAAGTTTACCAACCGAAGCCCAGTGGGAATCAGCAGCACAGGGAACAAATGAATCTACAATCTTCACTTGGGGAAATGATGCTGAAAAATTAAACAGAAATGCGAATACTTGGCAAGGACAATTTCCTATAAAGAATGAAGCAAAAGATGGATTTAGTTTTATAGCACCTGTAAAATCTTTTTCTCCTAACAGTATTGGTTTATACGACATGCTAGGCAATGTTTGGGAGTTGACAAGTGATTTTTTTAATGTGAACTATTACAACAACATTGATACTTCATCTCCGCTCGTTAATCCAACTGGCGCAAAAACGTCTTACAGTCCTTCCAATCCATATCAGTCAGAACTTGTAATTAAAGGAGGCTCCTTTCTTTGTCATGCTTCGTATTGTGCTAGTTTTAGAATCTCTGCAAGAATGGGAACTAGCTTCGATTCTGCTTCAGACCATACAGGATTTAGAACTGTGGCTAGACCCGGTATGCTGATTAATACGATAGATAATTGATGTCAGCTTTCAGATTAGTAGTAAAGCAATAAATATTCAAACAATTTTAATTGTATTGATAAAGTAACCATTGTTGATATTGGGGTTCTAGTTCTGCAATAATAGTTGGGTATTTGTTACATGTAATAATTTTATTTCGGTTAATTTTTTCCAGTTTTAAAATCGCTGCAATAGCTTAAAGACTGTGTAAATTATTATATATTTAGCTTTATTTTTTTATTTATATAAGTTAGTGTAGGAGTTTTAAGAACTTAACTGTTATATATGTAAAACCATTAAATTAACCAATTATGAAGTCAAAATCACTGAATTACATTTTCGTATTGTCCTTTTTTATTTTACTCTTTTCGTCTTGTCAAAATGAAAGTATTCAAGAATCTTCTAACGATCCTAGAGAAAATATTTCTGAAGAATCAGATTTATTAACTTATTTACGTACTACAACAAATACTGAAACCGATAACAATAATGATACAGAAGATGATTGTGTTGATTTTGAATTTCCAATCACCTTTTTAGTATATGATACTGATTGGGAGATTGTACAAACAATTGATGCAGAGTCGGATCAAGACATATCGGACATTTTGGAAATGATCGATGAATCCACTTACGTGAGCATTAATTATCCGATTACATTAATATATCAAAGTGAGGTCATATTAACAGTCAATAACAATCAAGAACTTATAGAGGCTTTTGAAACTTATGACGAAGGTTGTTATGATTTGAGTGTTTTGTTTGGTTGTGCTATTGACGCCATGACAGTCATTGATATAGTAATCCAAGACGACGAGAGCCCAACAGATGGTATTCATGCCTTTTCATTAGATCTTGAATTTTTCTGTAATGATATTGAATACGACTTGCAGTATTTTGAAACTGCACAGGATGCCGAAAGTCAAACGAATCCAATTGTATTTCCTTACACAAACAACACAAA
>JABAYY010000085.1 GCA_018608765.1 Flavobacteriaceae bacterium | reverse complement strand
ACAAACAACTACTCAGAGGAGGTCAATTCTTAGTAAAAGAAACAAAATGCGAAGACGTATTTACTCCCGAAGATTTTACGGAAGAACAACAAATGATGAAAGATTCTGTAATGGAATTTAACGACCGTGAAATTATTCCTCACAAAGCACGTTTTGAATCTAAAGATTTTGCATTAACCGAAGAAGTTATGCGAAAAGCGGGAGATATGGGCTTTTTAAGCGTTGCTGTTCCTGAAGCCTATGGAGGCATGGGAATGGGCTTTGTTTCGACTTGTTTAACATGTGATTACATCTCTAGTGGAACGGGTTCTTTTAGTACTGCTTTTGGTGCACATACAGGAATTGGAACGATGCCAATTACTTTATATGGCACCGATGAACAGAAACTAAAATATGTACCAAAATTAGCTTCTGGAGAGTGGTTTGGAGCCTATTGCCTCACAGAACCTGGAGCAGGATCGGATGCCAACTCTGGTAAAACAACTGCCGAATTATCTGCCGATGGCAAATCTTATAAAATCAATGGACAAAAAATGTGGATCTCAAACGCAGGGTTTTGTAGTATCATGATTGTATTTGCTCGTATTGAAGGGGATAAAAACATTACAGGATTTATTGTTGAATATGATAATGAAAACCCAAACGGAATTGTTTTGGGAGAAGAAGAACACAAATTAGGAATTCGTGCTTCGTCTACACGTCAAGTATTTTTTAACGATTGTGTGGTTCCTGTAGAAAATATGTTATCAGGACGAGGAGAAGGATTTAAAATCGCTATGAACGCCCTAAACGTAGGCCGTATCAAATTAGCGGCTGCTTGTTTAGACTCACAAAGACGTATTTTATCAATCGCTGTCAACTATGCAAAGGAAAGAAAACAATTTAACACCCCTATTGCAGACTTTGGTGCCATTAAAGTAAAATTAGCTGAAATGGCATCCAATGCCTATGCTTGTGAATCTGCAACCTACAGAGCTGCAAAAGACATAGAAGATCGAATTGCAATTCGCGAGGCTGCAGGAAACACCCATCAAGAAGCAGAACTTAAAGGCGTTGAAGAATATGCAATAGAATGTTCCATCTTAAAAGTGGCGGTTTCTGAAGACGTACAAAACTGTGCTGATGAAGGAATTCAAATTTTTGGAGGTATGGGATTCTCTGAAGAAACCCCTATGGAATCTGCTTGGAGAGATGCAAGAATCACAAGAATCTATGAAGGTACTAACGAAATTAACAGAATGCTTTCTGTGGGTATGCTCGTTAAAAAAGCAATGAAAGGACATGTTGATTTGCTAGGTCCTGCCTCAAAAGTTCAAGAGGAACTCATGGGGATTCCCTCTTTTGATACACCCGATTATTCTGAATTATTTTCGGAAGAAAAAGAAATGATTAAGAAATTAAAAAAGACCTTTTTAATGGTTGCTGGTGGTGCAGTTCAAAAATATGGACCTCAACTTGAGGAGCATCAACAATTATTAATTGCGGCAGCAGATATTTTAATTGAAATCTACATGGCAGAATCCGCTATTTTAAGAACAGAGAAAAATGTGAAGCGTACCAGTCAACAAGAGCAATCGGCACAAATAGCAATGGCTAAATTATATTTGTACCACGCTGTGGATATTGTTGAAGAAAAAGGGAAGGAAAGTATTATTTCGTTTGCTGAAGGAGACGAACAACGCATGATGCTGATGGGACTGAAACGATTTACTAAATATGCAAACTATCCAGATATCGTAGATTTACGTATTGAGATTGCTGAAAAAGTAAAAGAAGAAAATGGATATTGTTTTTAACCAATTTAATTAGTGAAAGAGCGTCTCAAAGTAATTTGAGGCGTTTTTTTATGCAAAATTCACACTCTTAGAGCGCTACGTTTAAAATTTGTTTAACTTTAGAAAAAAAATATGAAAACCAAATCTCTTTTGTCAATTCCTATGTTGCTTTTAAGCATGTTGATTCAAGGTCAAAGTATGAAGTCCTCTTCAGAAACCTTTACACGCCAAGACACTTTAAGAGGCAGTATCACTGCTGAACGTATTTGGTGGGATTTAAATTATTATCATTTAGACATCGCTGTAAATCCAAAAACAAAGTCAATCAAAGGAAAAAATACGATTCGCTACACAATTCTTGAACCTTATCAAACCCTTCAAATTGATTTACAAGCGCCTATGAAACTGACCAAAGCAGTTCAAGACGGCGAAGAATTAGCAGTTTTAAAAGAAGGGAATGCGCATTTTATCGCCTTAAAAAAACAACAAAATGCTATTGGCTCTCAAGAAGAAATTGAAATTTTTTACGAAGGCCAACCAAGAGTAGCTGTGAGAGCACCTTGGGATGGTGGAATTTCTTGGAAAAAAGATAAAAACGGTAATGATTTTATTGCCTCCTCATGTCAAGGCTTAGGAGCTAGTGTATGGTGGCCAAACAAAGACCATATGTATGATGAAGTGGACAGTATGAAAATTAGCGTCAATGTTCCAAAACATTTAATGGATATTTCTAACGGAAGGCTTCAATCTATTGAAGAACACGACGATGAAACCACTACCTATAATTGGGTGGTTACGAATCCAATTAACAATTATGGAGTCAACATCAATATTGGTGATTATGTTCATTTCTCAGAAGTATATGATGGAGAAAAAGGCCCTCTAGACATGGATTACTATGTTTTAAGAGACCATCTAGAAAAAGCAAAAAAACAATTCAAGGATGTCCCCAAAATGATGAAAGCCTTTGAACATTGGTTTGGTCCCTACCCTTTTTATGAGGATAGTTTTAA
>JABAYY010000045.1 GCA_018608765.1 Flavobacteriaceae bacterium | reverse complement strand
AAACCATTTAAGACGCCCACAGAAACAAATCACAATTTCTACTTGAGTGTCCGGAGGGTCCTCCTGAGCTAAATGTAGATGAAATTCAATCATTCCATTTTTCAATATATTTTTGATATGCTGCAGACCAAGAACCTGTAGCGAAATTGCCTCCTGATTTATGCACTACAGACAATGGAATTGTTCCCATTTTCAAATTTGCTTTTTCAACTGATCGACAAAAATCCATATCATAAAAATGAAATTTGAAGTCATCATCGAATTGAACGTTAGCTCTAACGAGCGTTTCACTGTTTACAGCTAAAAACAAACCGTCCATTAGCTTACACTCAACTAACGTTGGTCCAAAGTTGCTGATAGGAGCAAATGGCTCTTCACCATGCGCCACAGCACCACTTCTCTGAAGATCGCCCCTGATCAACTGCCCTGAAATGTATTTTGAAAAAAACCAATTTGGTTGGTATGGTTTGCGATCTTGGCAGCCTGCAAGGCCCACAACGTCAAAGTTTTCTAATCCAGACCTTACTCGTTCTGTCCAAAAGAAATCTGTTATCATTATGTCATCATGAATAAATACTAGGATCGCAGGGTCGGAGGTAGCTGCCTCGATTGCTTGATTGTAGACTGAGGATAGTCCCCTAATGTTGTTATCAGCAATCTCTATCTGAATGTGATCAATGGGGTTATCGTTAGAAAACGCACGCAGGCTTCTACCAGTTAGAGTTGAGGTCAAAAAGTCAGATGCTGAACATTTTGTTGCACAAACAACCCTAATGGGTAGTTCTTTTTGATCAGTCTGGCTATGCACTGACGGTGTCGGCGTTGAATTATCGAGCAAAATCAATTCAGGCCTACCGGCCACAGTCCGCACTGTGTATGCGTCATCTTTTCGGATAGGGGTGCGCCAGCTTTCGCCATATAAGAAAGAACAGACTTCGAGCACATTTGCCGGGATATTAACTTCAACCCCAGAGAATGTAACATGCTTAATAGGAAAAATATCCGTTTTCTTAGTCATAAGCGTATCAAATCTTATTGAATTAGAGGCGTTTAGGACCGGACCTTTAAAATTCCACTCTTCGCAAATATGATCACCATCTATTTCTGAATCATAAAAATAGAAATCAATCAGGCCTTTCTCCTCCCCTACAAACCGTTCGACCTGTAACAAATGAGGAGTATTGTTTGGAAATCTATTCAGATCAAATGCCACGTCCTCCTCTTGGAGGATGTCTAAAAGAGCCTTTCGGTCCCGAGAATTCACATAAAAGTCTACGTCATCATCCCACTCAATAAGATGATTATCGCGCACTAATCCCAGAAGTGTGCCAAAAAATACAAAATGTTCGATTCCTTTCAAAATTTCTGAAAAGAAAACAAGATTTTTCTCATTCGTGTATTGAGAGACTAACGTTTTACGCCCCATCTATTTTACTCACAATATGCCGCGCAACAAAGGCATCATCAGCTTTCCATTTAGAAAACCCCAACCCCTGAGCTGAATAAGAAGTTTTTAAACCGTGTGCGTGTAACATCTCCTCAACTTCTCCAACATTCAGAAAGTTACGGTAGTGTTCACCAGTTACTTTCTCAAGTTTAGCATCGTGTTCAGTTCTATATTCAAGAAACAGCTGGTCGTTTGCAGTCATCATTTTTCTACAATTCGAAAAAAAACTTTTTATGCCGACGTCCTTGAGTGCGTGTATAAAAAAGCGAGCATAAATTATTTTATGTGTATTTAAATCGAAACCCAAATCTGAAATTTCATTTGTAAAATCAAATACTTTAAATGTCAAATCCGTAACGCTGCCATAGTTATGTCGGTTCGATAAAATTGCAGACTTACTATTGTCAAATGCAAATACCGTTTTGCCGTATCGATTAAAAAATACAGCGTCACGTCCATTCCCACAGCCCACGTCAATGATAGTATTAACACCGAAGCTTTCACCCAAGACGAAAGCCGCAAATTGGGAGGGATTAGATAAATCTTCGCCAGAAACTTTACTAGAATAAAATTTGTTCCAATACTCTTTTTGATTTATGAACATCAGGCCACTTTCGTTGAGACAGATTTTTAGTGCTGGTGCGAATGACCAAGCAATTTTCATGCCAATGCTCTTTCAAACCGGGTCCATTACCAAAATTTTGGCACCACTACTTACCAAAAAATTTTATGAGGGGAATGAAAATTTGACAGCATTCCGCGAAAAAAGAGGTGCGGATCAAGGTGAAATCAGTCCGCGGATAAGGATGTCTTTTCTGCGCCTTGCCTTCGCTCACAAACGATCCCAATGTCTTCAACCCGAAAATGAACAATCCAAATTCGTTTACTTCGCGTGTGCTTTGCCTACCAATTTATAAATGATTAGAGAGCGAGAAAGCTCTAGAAATTGCAAAATACCTAAATTATAGCAATAAAATAGGAATGTTTTTATCAGACTAAACGTTATCTTCTACAAGGAAATCACTTCTGAAGTTCTAAAATATGCCAACACATAATTGACATTTTCCGCCAACTTTACTGCAGACTCTAGCCTGCCAAAGGAATACCTCACTGTATGGAACAATAGCTTAATTTTTCTGCCAAAACAATTTGCACCAGGCTGTCCACATACGCGTCAATAACCGTAGTTCATTTAATATTTATTTAGATTATGTAATATTTCAAAAGTCCGCGATAATATGAAGTATTTCAATCGCCAATTACTTCATTAATAGTTTTCTGGACTTGGACACGTTTTTTTATGAAGTTCTTTTCGTACCTAATCTTGTTTTTCGGGTCTATT
>JABAYY010000036.1 GCA_018608765.1 Flavobacteriaceae bacterium | reverse complement strand
ATGGAATCATTAAAAAAATGTATTTTTGATGCTCAACAAATCTTATTATGAAGTTTTCAAAAGTTATTTTTCTCTTTTTATTTTTAGTTGTTTTTTCTTGTAAAAATAATTCTGATTATTCAACTGCTAGTACTTTAGATAAAAGCGCCTCGCGACCAAAGCTGGTAGTAGGTGTTGTTGTAGATCAGATGCGTTTTGATTATTTGAATCGTTTCAAAAATAAATACACTTCCAACGGCTTTTTAAAGTTAATTAACCAAGGCTACAGCTGTAATAATCATCATTTCAATTTCATTCCAACCTACACAGGTCCAGGTCATGCTTCAATTTTCACGGGGACCACTCCAAGTGTACACGGAATCATAGGGAATAGTTGGTATGATAAAAAAACAAATTCGACCGTTTATTGTACAACGGATAAAGCATATTTCCCTGTTGGTGCAGCTGCAAAATATGGACAAGTATCTCCTCGTAAGATGAAAGTGACAACGCTAGCCGATCAAAATAGGTTGTTCACCCAAATGAAAGGTAAAACAATAGGTGTTTCCATCAAAGACCGTGGAGCTGTATTTCCCTCAGGACACACTGCTAATGGAGCGTATTGGTTTGAAGGTTTAAATGAAGGTAAATGGATGACAAGTACTTATTATATGGATACGCTTCCTCAATGGGTACAGGATTTTAATGCCCCTTCTAAAATAGCATCTTATTTAAAGCCATGGAGTACACTCTATGACATCAATCTTTATGATGAAAGCGGTCCTGATTTGTCGAATTACGAACAAGGATTTAAAGGGAAGTCAACGGCTGAGTTTCCTTACGACTTAAATGCATTGATGGAATTAAATCAAGGCTATGATATTATTAAAAGTACGCCGTTTGGAAATACAATGATTACTGATTTTGCTTTGTCTGCGATAGAAGCTGAGAATTTGGGTGCTGATGATTACACGGATTTTTTGACTGTAAGTTATTCGTCTACAGATTATATCGGACATAATTTTGGAATCAATTCTGTGGAGTTACAAGACGCTTATTTGCGTTTAGATTTAGAGATTGAACGTTTGCTTAACTATTTAGATGCCAATGTTGGGGTGGGCAATTACACCTTGTTTTTGTCTTCTGATCACGGAGCTGCAGATGTGCCCTCTTTTCTAACTGATATGCATATTCCTAGTGGATATGTCCCACAAAATAGTTTTACATCCTTGTATGCGAGTCTCCAAAAGAAATACGGCGTTTCGGATTTAATTAAAAAAATCAGTAATAATCAAGTGTTTTTAAATCAGGAGCGTATTACTGCACTTAAAGTCGAACTAGAAGATGTGCAAAAATTTGTGGTGAATGAAATCATTAACTATCCGCATATTAAGAAGGCTTACACTGCTACTACAATGCAAACACGTTATTTCAAAGAGGGTGTAGAAAAAATGCTTCAGAACGGTTATAACCAAAAAATGTCTGGTGATGTACTATTCACACTCGAATCGGGGGTGATTTCATATGGGCCAAAAGGAACAACACACGGGTCTGGATTTAACTATGATACGCACGTTCCATTATTGTTTTATGGCAATGGAATTCAGCCAGGAAAAACCTACGAACGTACCAGTGTAACGGATATTGCTCCTACAATTTCGGCACTTTTAGGAATCGCTTTCCCAAGCGGTGCTACTGGAACTGTTATTGAAGAGGTGATTTATTAGTCGAAGTGATGAGGTCTTCATTAATTGTATCTATATAATTTAATAACGCATCTTTTCCAGTATAATTTGTAGAAGAGGTGATGAAGTAATTAGGAAATTCTTCCCAAGTTTCTAATAGAATATTTTTATAAGTATCAATATGGTCTTCAATTGCTTTGGGTCGTAGTTTATCTGCTTTTGTAAAAATGATTGAAAAAGGAATTCCGTGTTCTCCTAGCCATTGCATAAACGCTAAATCAACCGTTTGAGGAGCGTGACGAATATCGACTAAAACAAATGCCGAAATGAGTTGTTTACGCTCTTTAAAGTAAGCTGTAATAAATCTCTGGAATGTTTTTTTTGCGGACTTTGAAACACGTGCATATCCATAGCCAGGTAAATCTACCAAAAACCATTCTTTGTTTATTAAAAAATGATTGATCAATTGTGTTTTTCCAGGACGACCAGATGTCTTAGCTAAGTTTTTTTGGTTGGTAAGCATGTTTATAAGTGATGACTTTCCAACGTTACTGCGTCCAATAAAAGCGTATTCAGGGAGTTTGTTTGTAGGGCATTTTGCAACTTCTTGGTTGCTTACCACAAACTCAGCAGTTTTAATTTGCATAATTATTAAATTTTAGAGCCCTCTTTTGCTAAGCCACTCAAAGACGATTTCATTAAATCGGGCTGGGTGCTCCATCATCGCTGCATGTCCACATTTATCAATCCAAAATAATTCTGAGTCAGGGAGTAACTTGTCAAATTCTTCAGCAACATTTGGAGGGGTAACAATATCATTTTTACCCCATACAACACAAGTTGGTGTTGTAATTCCTGGAAGGTCTTTGGCCATATTGTGACGTATGGCACTTTTAGCGATAGCTAGTATTTTTATAAGTTTATTGCGATCATTTACGGTTTCGTAAACTTCATCAACGATAGTTTTGGTGGCTACTTCAGGGTCGTAAAACACTTCTTGTGCTTTTGCTTTCATGACTTCGTAGTCGCTTCGTTTTGTGTATCCACTGCCCATTGCGCTCTCGTAGAGTCCTGAGCTGCCTGTAATTATGAGTGCTTTTACCTCTTTAGGATATAGTTTTGTATAATACAGTCCTATGTGACCTCCAAGAGAGTTTCCTATGAGAATAACATCCTTGTAGCCTTTAAATTCGATGAAGTCGTTAAGGTAGTTTGAGAAATTTTTGACATTAGTTTTAAGTAAAGACAAGGAATATAGAGGAAGCTCAGGAAGAACAACCATATAGCCGTTATTGCTGAAAAACTCAGTAACGCCGTCAAAATTACTCAGGCCGCCCATTAATCCATGAAGAATTATAATTGGCTGTCCTTCACCGATTTCAACATAGTTGAACTTACCCTCTTGTTTTAAACTATAATTCATATTGATACAAAAAATTGGTCTCTGGCAAATCTACACAAATTAATTTAAAATATTTTGAATATTTCAAAGGGATGTCTCAATTGATTTTAGCGTTTTTAAGGCTGCTTTAAAGCCAGTTATTAGCCCTGATAAAGTAATTAACAGTCTTTTGTTAATAGCACTTACCACTTTGTAAGTCGTTGGTTTTGTTCAATCTATCATTAAAATTATTGCAGTTTGTCGGTTTAATATGCCGTTTATAGAAATTTATTAACATTGTGGTAAATTGTGGTAAAATGTGGTAAATATTTTTTAGCTTTGAATTCAAGAATTTATTAAATCATAACACTGCGGCGTGAATACGTTAATTGGAACATACGAATGTAAAGTAGATGCAAAAGGGAGGCTCATGTTGCCTGTTGCGTTCAAAAAGCAACTTGCTTCCGTCACGGAAAAAGGGTTTGTATTGAAGCGTGCCGTTTTTCAGCCTTGTTTGGAATTATATCCAATGCAAGAGTGGGAGTCAATGATGCAAAATATTAATAAGCTCAATCGATTCAAAAAGAAAAACAATGATTTCATAAGACGATTTACAGCAGGTGTAAAATCTATTGACTTGGATGTTTCTGGGCGTTTATTGATTCCAAAAGACCTTGTAGGTTTTGCAGGAATCACCAAAGAAATTGTGGTGACTTCAGCAGTGAATATTATTGAAATCTGGGATAAGGATAAATACGAAAAAGCTATAGATGATGCTGCAAATGATTTTGCAGACTTAGCAGAAGATGTAATGGGGCAAGACGATGCAGATGGATTATCATAACCCTGTGTTGCTCAACGAAACTGTTGAGGGATTAAATATTAAAGAAGACGGTGTCTATGTAGATGTGACATTTGGTGGCGGTGGTCATAGTAGAAAAATACTTGAATCTTTAGGGCCTAATGGAAGGTTGATTGCCTTTGATCAGGATAAGGACGCTCTATTAAATACTATAGAAGATTCTCGATTTTTATTAATCAATGAGAATTTCAGATATGTAAAACGTTTTTTGAGATTTCACGGCATCAAATCTGTCGATGGAATCTTAGCTGATTTTGGAGTTTCTTCTCATCAATTTGATGAAGCTGACAGAGGGTTTTCAATCCGATTTAATGCTCAGTTAGATATGCGGATGAATCAACAAGATGTATTATCAGCACATTCGTTGGTAAACTCCTATGAAGAAGAAGATTTAAAGCGTGTTTTTTGGCAGTACGGAGAGTTAAGAACAGCACCGGCCTTAGCCAGAACTATTGTTGCTGCGAGAGCTGAAAAACCAATAGAAACCACTTTTGAGTTGAAAGCTGTTTTAAATAAACACCTTCCGAATGGAAGAGAAAATAAAATTTTAGCCCAGATATACCAAGCGATTCGAATTGAAGTGAATCAGGAAATTGAGGTTCTTAAAGAGTTTTTATTACAGACTCCAGAACTGTTGAGTGAAGGTGGGCGATTGAGCGTTATTTCTTACCATTCTTTAGAAGACCGTTTGGTGAAACGATTTATAAGAAATGGATTGTTTGAAGGCGAGCCAGAAAAAGATGTGTTTGGAAATTTTGAAGTTCCTTTAAAAAAAGTAGGTGGTCTGATTGTTCCAGATGCAAAAGAAATAAAACTAAATAACAGAGCACGAAGTGCTAAATTAAGAATTGCTAAAAAGTTAAATTCAAAAAAAGATTAATGAAAAACAAGATGTATAATATTTTAAAAGGAACCTTTCTCGTAAGCGATGGAGCTTTTAAAAATTGGCGTCTGATTTTCTTTTTTTTAACACTTGCTCTTGGAATGATTGCAAGTTCTCATAATGCAGATAGTAAAGTCTATAAGATTGCTAAACTCAATGAGCAGGTGAAAGCCTATCGTTCAGCCTACGTAGAAACTCGTGCGCAATTGATGGAGCTTAAAATGGAATCAGTGATTCGAAAACGCTTGTCAGGGCAAGGGATTAAGCCTTCGTCCAATCCCCCTTTTAAAATCATTATTAAATCCAAAACTAATTAACTCAATGCAATCAACTGAAAAGTCTATCATGAACAAATTGTACTTCACTAGTGGAGCGATGTTCATTTTTGCGCTTTTGGTAGTGTATAAGTTGGTTGCAATTCAATTTATTGAAGGGGATCAGTATCGTAGTCTTGCAGACGACAGAACCATTAAAGATGATATCATTCCTTCAAATCGTGGAAATGTATATTCTGTAGGAGGAAGTTTACTGGCGACCTCAGTGCCTAAGTATGATATTCGTATAGATTTAGTAACTCCAAGTGATAAAAATTATGAAGCATTCATAGAACCATTATGTGATTCTTTAGCAAATTTCAATAACTCTTCATCGACAGAATACAAGCGTAAGTTACGTTTAGCAAGAGAAAATAAAAATAGATATTATCTGTTAGCACGTAATTTGGAGTATTCTCAATATTTGCAATTCAGAGATTTCCCATTGTTGAATTTGGGGGCTTTTAAGGGAGGTCTTATTGTGGAGCAAACAACAAAACGAGATTACCCACTTGGACCCATTGCGCAGAGGTTGATTGGTTATGAGCGTTTTGATGACCAAGGAAATGTGACCCGTGTTGGGATTGATGGTGCTTTTGGAGAAAAATATTTAAGAGGGGAGGACGGAAAGAGGCGCAAACAAAAAATAGGTAAAGGGCAATGGAAGCCCATTGAAGATTATAACCAAGTAGAACCTCAGGATGGGTATGATGTTTATACAACTATTGATGTCAATATTCAGGATATAGCACACCATGCACTTTTAGAACAGCTGGAAGCCTACAAAGCTGATCATGGCACTGTGGTTGTTATGGAAACTAGGACTGGTGAAATACGGGCTATTTCTAATTTAGGTCGAAATAAAGAAGGCTTGTATTATGAGCGCCTCAACTATGCTGTTGGTGAATCGCATGAACCGGGCTCTACTTTTAAGCTCATGGCTTTGGCAGTTGCTTTAGAGGATAAAGTAATTGATACTACCACAATGGTTGACACTAAAAAAGGCGTTTTGTCCTATTATGGCAAAAAAGTAAAAGACTCAAAAAAAGGAGGTTATGGAAATATTTCTGTTGCAAAAGCATTTGAAGTATCTTCCAATACGGGTATTGTAAAAGCAATTTACAATGCCTACAAAATGAATCCTCAAAAATTTGTGGACGGATTGTATAGAATGAATCTTCAGGATTCTTTGGGGCTTCCACTCACAGGAGAAGGAAAATCAATCATACCAGATCCAAGAATTCAAAATGGAAGATGGAGTGGTATCGCGTTACAGTGGATGGCATATGGATATGGCGTGTCTTTTACACCGCTTCAAACTCTAACGTTTTATAATGCAATTGCAAATGATGGTGTTATGGTGCGTCCAAAGTTTTTACGTGAAATAAAAGCAATTGAAACCTCTGTAGAAACTTTTGATACTGAGATTATCAATCCTCGAATTTGTTCACAAGAAACCGTTCTGAAACTACAGCAGCTTCTAAAAAATGTAGTTGAAAAAGAGCATGGGACAGGACATGGTTTGTATTCAAGCGAATTTTCTATGGCTGGCAAAACAGGGACGTGTCAAAAGGATTATGTAAATAAAGATCAACTAAATTATATCTCATCTTTTTCAGGTTATTTCCCTGCAGATGATCCAAAATATTCTTGCATTGTTGTAATTCATGAGCCAGATAAAAGTGTAGGGTATTACGGAGCAGATGTGTCGGGTCCTGTATTCAAAAAAATTGCACAAAAAATATTTACAGATGCTCCAGTTATTGATGAGGTTGAAGATGTCAACCAAGAGTCTGAAAGAGTTAAAGCTAATTATGATAATTATTATGCAGTAGCCCAAAAATATAAAACGATCATGCCTAATTTAAAAGGCATGTCGGCGATGGATGCGATTGCCATTTTAGAGAACATGGGACTTAGGGTGTTAACTGAAGGTAATGGAACTGTTTCAAAACAATCGGTTAAAAGTGGTCAAAAAATCAAACCTCAATCTGTCATAACCCTCGTTTTATCATGAGAAGTTTAAAAAACATATTACAGGATGTTCCCGTTGAGTCGGTCGTTGGGTCTATAGATCGATCGGTTTCCAATATACAATACGATTCTCGTAGTGTTGAGCAGGACACTATTTTTGTAGCTATTAAAGGAGGTGTTTTTGATGGTCATGCATTTATTTCTAAGGCAATTGATCAGGGTGCTGTTGTGGTTGTTTGTGAAAACTTACCCGAAATATTAGATGCCGAGATTACCTACGTAAAAGTTAAAAGTACAGCAAGAGCCTTGGCGCTCATGGCTTCAAATTATTATCAAAATCCGTCTGAGAATTTAAAGCTTATTGGAATTACAGGAACCAATGGCAAAACAACTGTGGCAACGCTTCTTTATGAATTGTTTAAGCTAGCGGGTTACAAGGTTGGACTCATCTCAACCGTAAAAATTATGGTAGATGAGCAAGAGTTTTCAACGACCCATACAACGCCAGATTCTTTAGTGATCAATTCGTATTTAAGTCAGATGAATACTCAAGGAATTGAATTTTGTTTTATGGAAGTCAGTTCGCATGGAATTCATCAACACAGAACTGAAGGATTGTTGTTTGACGGGGGAGTATTCACTAATCTTTCTCATGACCATTTGGATTATCATGCTTCATTTGCGGAGTATAGAGATGTTAAAAAATCATTTTTCGATCAACTGCCTTCAACGGCATTTGCTCTTGTGAACGCCGACGATAAAAACGGGTCGGTCATGCTTCAAAATACCAAAGCCAAGCAATCAACCTATGCTTTAAAAAGTTATGCAGATTACCGTGTTCAGATTTTAGAAAATCAATTTAGTGGACTGCTGTTAAAGATGAATGATCAAGAAGTGTCAACCCAATTGATAGGGAGTTTTAACGCATATAACTTAGCGGCTATTTATGGCGTTGCTGATCTCTTAGGAATTGAAAAGTCTGAAATCCTTCGCCATTTGAGTTTGGTTACAAATGTCAGTGGACGGTTTCAGTATTTTACGACACCCTTAGAGGTCACCGTTATTGTTGATTATGCACATACGCCAGACGCTTTGAAAAATGTACTAGAGACCATCAACGCGATTCGAACCAAAAACCAAACACTTATTACTGTGGTTGGATGTGGGGGTGATCGGGATAAAACCAAGCGTCCTAAAATGGGACACATTGCATCTGCATTGAGTTCGAAAGTATTTTTCACAAGTGACAATCCGCGGTCTGAAAAACCAGAGCAAATTATAGTTGAAATGGAAGCAGGGGTTCAGCCTCAAAATCTAGATAAAATTACATCCATCAAAGATCGAAAAGAAGCCATCACTGCTGCTTGTAAGCAAGCGCGTTCTCATGATATTATTCTGATTGCAGGCAAAGGACACGAGGTATATCAAGAAGTTAAAGGGGTTAAGCACGAGTTTAATGACAGTAAGTTATCACAAGCAATACTAATAGGACTAGAACAATAATATGTTATACTATTTATTCAAATATTTAGAAGAATCGCACCAATTTCCAGGAGCTTCTCTTTTTGGGTTTATAACCTTTAGAGCTGCAGTCGCCATAATTTTATCATTATTGATTTCAACTATTTTTGGAAAGCGAATAATACGTTTTCTTCAAAAACAACAAGTTGGAGAAACCATACGTGATTTAGGATTGGAAGGGCAAAAGGAGAAGGCAGGAACACCAACGATGGGAGGGATAATTATTATTTTAGCCACTCTAATTCCAGTTCTCTTATTAGCCAAGCTAGATAATATTTATATTATTTTATTGCTCATCACTACTTTATGGATGGGAGTGATAGGGTTTGTGGATGACTATATCAAAAAATTCAAAAATGATAAAGAAGGCTTAAAAGGTCGTTTTAAAGTTTTGGGTCAAGTTGGGTTGGGGGTCATTGTCGGAGCCACCTTGTTTTTTCATAATGATGTGACCATTAAAGAAAAAATTCCAGCACACATTCAAGTTGAATCTTTAGCGGGTCCCCAATCCTCAATTCAGTTTTATCCTGAAACAAAATCTACCAAGACAACCATTCCTTTTGTGAAATCAAATGAATTTGATTACGCTGATTTGATTACTTGGATTCATCCAGGTTTAGAAAAATATGCATGGATAGTGTTTGTGTTGGTTGTTATTTTTATCATTACAGCCGTTTCTAACGGAGCCAACCTAACGGATGGTATTGATGGTTTAGCAGCAGGAACCTCCGCAATTATTGTATTGACCTTGGGCATTTTTGCATGGGTGTCGGGTAATATTATTTTCTCTGATTATTTAAATATTATGTACATCCCAAGAGTGGAAGAAATCACTATTTATATAGCCGCCTTTGTGGGGGCGTTGATTGGTTTTCTTTGGTATAACACCTATCCCGCACAAGTGTTTATGGGTGATACAGGAAGCTTAACAATTGGAGGAATCATTGCAGTTATCGCTATTGCAGTTCGTAAAGAATGGTTGATTCCTGTGTTATGTGGAATCTTCTTAGCAGAAAATTTATCAGTTGTATTGCAAGTAAGTTACTTTAAATACACCAGAAAAAAATATGGCGAAGGCCGACGCATTTTTAAGATGTCTCCTTTGCATCATCATTATCAAAAATCAGGGTACCACGAGAGCAAAATCGTAACGCGCTTTTGGATTGTGGGAATTCTGTTAGCTATTTTAACGATTGTCACTTTGAAAATTCGATAGATGAAGCGATTGGTGGTTCTTGGTGGAGGCGAAAGCGGTGTAGGTGCTGCTCTGTTGGGAAAAGAAAAAGAGTACGACGTATTTCTTTCTGATGCTGGGAAGATTGCAAAAAAATATAAAGACGTTCTTAGACATAATGAGATTGAATGGGAAGATGAAGGGCATACCGAATCCAAAATTTTAAATGCGGATGTAGTGGTTAAGAGTCCAGGGATTCCAGATCACGTTCCTCTGATTCAAAAATTAAATGAAGCCACTATTTCTGTGATTTCTGAAATTGAATTTGCGGCACTATTTACAAGTGCTAGTATTGTTGGGATTACAGGAAGTAATGGTAAAACAACTACCACTCTGATGGTTCATCAGATATTGAGTCGGGCTGGTTTGGATGTAGCAATTGGAGGAAATATTGGTGACAGTTTTGCTAAGCAAGTTCTAAATAACAATGCTAACTACGTTTTGGAACTGAGCAGTTTCCAATTAGATGGAATCGAAACATTTAGACCGCATATTGCAATTATAACGAACATTACCCCCGATCATTTGGATCGCTATGATTATAAATTTGAAAACTATATCGCTTCAAAATTTAGAATCGTCATGAATCAAACCTCAGATGATTATTTGATATATGATGCAGATGATGAGGTCATCGTATCCTATATAAAAAACCATAAAATTCAATCGACATTAGTGCCTTTTTCGCTTAGCAGAAAAGTCACAAACGGAACCTATTTAGAACAAAATAAAATAATAATAGAAATTAACAATAGAGACATAATTATGCCAACAACAAACTTAGCTTTAGAAGGAAAGCACAACATCAAAAACGCGATGGCTGCATCGACCGTTGCACATCTATTGAAAATCAGAAAAGCAACTATAAGAGAAAGTCTCGAAGGATTTCAGGGTGCGGAACACCGTTTGGAACAAGTTCTTACAATCAACAAAGTAAAGTACATAAATGATTCTAAGGCCACTAATGTCAATGCAACTTATTACGCTTTGGAAAGCATGAATACGCCCACTGTTTGGATTGTAGGAGGTGTGGATAAAGGCAATGATTACAAGGCATTATTTCCGTTTGTAAATGAAAAAATTAAAGCAATTATTTGCTTAGGAAAAGATAACGAGGCATTGTTTGATGCTTTTGGAAATATGGTAGATAATATCATAGAAACACAATCTATGAGCGAAGCTGTACAGATTGCTTATAAAATAGCTTCATCTGGAGAAGCTGTGTTGTTGTCTCCAGCTTGTGCTAGTTTTGATTTATTTGAAAATTATGAAGACCGCGGTCATCAATTTAAAGCCGCTGTAAGAAAGTTATAATGAAGACAGTATTTGATAACATAAAAGGAGATCGTATCATTTGGGCTATTGCTGCTTTGTTGGCTATATTCTCATTTTTACCAGTGTACAGTGCGGCTAGTAATTTAGCCTATATTGGAAATGGTAGTAATACGTTTAGTTATTTTATCAAGCACTTTGTGCATTTGTTTTTAGGGTTCTCAATTATATATGGAGTTCATAAAATTCCTTACCGTTATTTTAAGGGTCTTTCATTGGTTATGATCCCAGTGATTTTAATATTATTAGTAGTTACCATGCTCCAAGGGTCAACTATAGGAGGAGCCAATGCAAGTCGATGGATTCGGGTTCCAATTGTAGGGTTCACATTTCAACCATCCACTTTGGCTGCTTTGGTTTTAATGGTCTATGTGGCACGTTATTTGTCAAAAATAAAAGATAAAGAATACTCCTTTAAAGACTCTATTCTTCCACTATGGGTTCCTGTTTTTGTAGTTTTAGGGTTGATTCTTCCCGCTAATTTTTCAACGGCTGCACTTATTTTTTCAATGGTGATTTTGCTAACATTTTTAGGGGGTTATCCATTGAAATACTTATCTGTTATTATTGGGTCAGGTATTATGGTGCTCATGCTTTTTGTGTTAACAGCGAAAGCATTTCCAGATTTGATGCCAAATAGAGTGGATACTTGGACGAGTCGTATTACTAGCTTTATGGATCCGGAGGTTACTGTAGAAGATTATCAAATTGAAAAAGCTAAAATTGCCATTGCAACTGGAGGTGTACAAGGTTTGGGGCCTGGGAAAAGTATCCAAAAGAACTTCTTGCCACAGTCGTCATCTGATTTTATTTTTGCTATTATTATTGAGGAATATGGTCTGATTGGTGGCATGTTTTTGCTATTTCTTTATCTGTGGCTATTATTTAGAATTGTGATTGTAGCTCAAAAGTCAGAGACTATTTTTGGAAAATTATTAAGCATAGGGGTTGGAATTCCAATTGTATTTCAAGCTTTAGTGAATATGGGTGTTGCAGTACAACTATTTCCAGTGACAGGACAAACATTACCGCTCATCAGTAGTGGGGGAACCTCTATTTGGGTGACATGCTTGGCGCTTGGAATTGTGATAAGTGTGAGTACCAAACGAGAAGCTGAAAAAGCATATAAAAACGAAGAACAACATCCTTTAGAAATATTAAGCGAAGCACTTTAATGAAGTCATATAGAGTCATATTATCAGGTGGAGGTACAGGAGGTCATATATATCCTGCCATTGCCATTGCAAACGAATTAAGAGCCCGATTCCCAAAATCGGAGTTTTTGTTTGTGGGTGCAAACGATAAAATGGAAATGCAAAAAGTACCTCAAGCAGGCTATGCTATCAAAGGGCTATGGATTGCAGGGATTCAAAGAAGATTGACTTTAAAAAACTTGTTATTTCCTATTAAACTAGTGGTAAGTATGTTAAAGTCATGGGTAATTATAAACAAGTTCAAGCCTGATGTAGTCATTGGAACAGGTGGCTTTGCAAGTGGTCCATTGTTGCAGACAGCAGCAATGAAAGGGGTTCCAACCTTGATTCAAGAACAAAATTCATATCCTGGCATCACGAATAAATTGTTATCCAAAAAAGTATCTAAAATTTGTGTAGCCTATGAAGGACTAGAGCGCTTTTTTCCAAAAGAAAAATTGATTTTAACAGGGAATCCTGTTCGGCAAGATTTACTCGATCTAGGTCACAAATTGGAAGACGCACAAACGTTTTTTAATCTAGATTCCAATAAAAAAACACTTTTAGTATTGGGGGGGAGTTTAGGAGCGCGGCGTATCAATCAACTTATAGAATCGGAATTGGGTTATTTCAAAGAGTTGGGCATACAATTGATTTGGCAATGCGGAAAATTATATGCGGAGGATTACAGTCATTACAGCTCCTACGCAGATGTGCAAGTGCATACATTTTTAAACCGAATGGATTTAGCGTATGCCGCAGCGGACATTGTGATTTCTAGAGCGGGCGCCAGTTCTGTATCTGAACTTTGTGTGGTTGGAAAGCCAGTAATTTTTATTCCTTCGCCTAATGTTTCGGCAGATCATCAGACTAAAAATGCGTTAGCGGTTTCAGAAAAAAAGGCAGCTATACTCATAAGCGAAAAAGAGTTAGAGTCAAGTTTTGAAACACAGTTTTCAGAGCTCATTGCGTCTGAATCACAGCAAATAGAATTATCAACAAATATTAAAAAATTAGCCTTAAAACAAGCAACCATAACCATCACTAATGAAATTGAAAAGCTATTAAATAAATGAGTTTAAAAACCATCCATAACGTATTTTTTATTGGCATCGGCGGTGTGGGCATGAGTGCGCTTGCACGTTACTTTGCGTTGGATGGAAAATCTGTTGGTGGGTATGACAAAACCCCCACTTTGATTACGCAGTCGCTCATAGAACTTGGTCTTCCTGTTCAGTTTGAAATGGCTCTAGATCAGATTGATAAGCGGTTTATGAACCCTAGCGACACTCTTATTGTATTTACGCCGGCTATTTCTGATTCAAATGTCATTCTACAGTATTTTAAAGCTCATGATTTTCAAGTTTTAAAACGTTCCGAAGTCTTAGGTCTTGTGACCCAATCTACACAATGTTTGGCGGTAGCGGGAACGCATGGCAAAACAACAACAAGCAGTATTCTAGGGCATTTGATGTATGTATGTAATGAAAAGGTCACTGCATTTATTGGCGGTATTTCGGAAAATTACCAATCAAATTTAATTCAAAATGGAACTGAAATTTCTGTTGTTGAAGCCGATGAGTTTGACCGTTCGTTTTTAACGCTAAGTCCAGACTTTGCATGTATTACGTCTATGGATGCAGATCATTTAGATATTTATAATTCTGAAGACGACTTGGTTGAAACGTTTAAGCAATTTACTCATAAGATTAAGCCTTCGGGGAAATTATTCGTTCGAAAAGGATTGCCTTTGGAAGGGATTACTTATGGCGTAAACGAAGTCGCAGATTATAGCGCCACCAACGTCCGAATTGAAAATGGGTCCTATCATTTTGATCTCAAAACTCCACACGGATTAATACAGCATATAACATTTCATTTACCTGGAGCACATAACCTGTCCAATGCAGTTGCAGCTTTAGCTATGGCACTTGAGTTTGGGTGTGAGATTGAGAATTTAAAGACAGCTTTAAGTACGTATAAAGGGGTTAAAAGACGTTTCACATATCAAATCAAAACAGAAGACTTTGTGTTTATCGATGATTATGCACACCATCCAACCGAAATAAATGCGGTTTATCAAGCTGTTAAGGAAATGTATCCAAGTCAAAAAGTAGCCGTTGTATTTCAACCCCATTTGTTTAGTAGAACAAATGATTTTGCTGATGAATTTGCTGCGAGCTTGTCTCAGTTTGATGCTGCTTTTTTATTAGATATTTATCCTGCAAGGGAACTTCCTATTGTGGGGGTTACTTCAGGTTGGTTGTTAGATAAAATTAAGAGTCCAATTAAAAAATTAATTACTAAATCTGACATTGCAAGTGAAATTAAAAAATTAGGATACCCTGTATTTATTACTCTTGGGGCGGGTGATATTGGAGTTGAAGTCTCAGAATTAAAAGAAAAATTAAGTTATGCGTATTAACTGGAATCTCATTAAAGGCGTGTTTTTGCTAGGGCTAGTGGTGTTTTTGTATGCTTTCTCGTCTCACAAAAACAACAGCCGTTCTGTGACTAAAGTAGCCGTCCAATTCATCGGTAACGAGAACGTTTATATTACCACAGAAATGGTTAATAAATTGTTAATACAAAATCAAGAACAACTCTATAATTTACCGAAAGATAATTTAGATTTGAAGGAAATGGAGTTTCTACTTGAGTCGGATGACATGATAAAATCTGCCCAAGTGTATCTTACTGTAAACGGAGAAGTTAGGACTAGAATTGAACAAAAACAACCGATTGCAAGAGTGTATTCGGATGCTACATTTTACATTGATGAAGAGGGTTTATGGATGCCGTTGTCCCCTCAACATAGTGCACGCGTACCATTAGTTACCGGGGTTGTGGAAAAAGAAAACTTGGAAGCCGTTTATACGATGGCCTTAAAAGTTTATAGAGATTCTTTTTTAAAAACCTATATAACTGAAATTCATCAAAATGAAAACAAGGAAATTAGTTTAAAAATGAGACTCTTAGATTTTGAGGTTTTAGTGGGAACTCTTGAAAATTTAGATGAAAAAATGAAGAATTTAAAAGCATTTTATCAAAAAGCAAAAAAAGATAAAGTGTTAGATGTATATAAAAGCGTGAATTTACAATTTGAGAGTCAAGTTGTTTGCACAAAAAAATAAATTTATGGAAGCTCAAAACATTTCAGTAGGATTAGATATTGGTACCACAAAAATTGTGGCGATGATTGGTCGTAAAAATGAATATGACAAATTAGAAATACTTGGAATCGGTAAGTCCAAAAGTTTGGGTGTACATAGAGGAGTTGTGAATAATATTACACAAACCATCCAGTCCATTCAACAAGCTGTTTTGGAGTCCGAAACGGACTCAGGGCTTAAAATTGGAGAGGTTACTGTTGGTATTGCAGGACAACACATTCGCAGTCTTCAACACAGTGATTATATCACAAGAGAAAATTCTGAATTAGTCATTAATGAAGAGGATATTGACCGTCTTATCAATCAAGTTCATAAACTAGTAATGCTCCCAGGTGAAGAAATCATTCATGTTTTACCACAGGATTATAAAGTAGATGGTCAGGCAGAAGTTAAAGAACCAATAGGGATGTATGGCGAACGACTTGAAGCTAATTTTCATGTTGTTGTGGGGCAAGTGTCTTCCATTCGAAATATTGGTCGTTGCGTTCAAACGGCAGGCTTAGAATTGGATGGCATCACTTTAGAGCCTTTAGCATCCGCTAATGCAGTACTCAGCCAGGAAGAAAAAGAAGCAGGGGTTGCTCTGATAGATATTGGAGGCGGAACAACCGATTTAGCAGTCTTTAAAGATGGCATCATCCGGCATACGGCTGTCATTCCTTTTGGTGGAAATGTGATTACAGAAGATATTAAAGAAGGCTGTTCAATCATAGAAAAACAAGCCGAACTATTAAAAATTAAATTTGGATCTGCATGGCCAGGCGAAAACAAGGAAAATGAAATTGTTTCCATCCCTGGGTTAAGAGGTCGCGATCCCAAAGAAATTACCCTTAAAAACTTGTCTAAAATAATTCATGCCAGAGTAGTTGAGATTATTGAGCAAGTCTATGTAGAAATAAAAAACTACGGTCACGAAGAGCAAAAGAAAAAACTCATCGCCGGAATTGTATTAACAGGAGGTGGAAGTCAGTTGAAGCATTTAAAACAATTGGTAGAATACATCACAGGGATGGATACCAGAGTTGGATATCCGAACGAGCATTTGGCCGGTGATAGCGATAGCGACATTACTAGTCCAATGTATGCCACAGCAGTAGGACTCGTGATGGATAGTTTGATGCGCCAAGAAAAACGAATGATTGAAATTCCAGAAGTAGAAGCTGGTCCAGATGATGAGCCTGTGCCAATACCTGTTGAAACACCTCGTGACAATCGTAGCTTTTTGGATAAATTAACCGAAAGAGTTAAAGACTTTTTAGACAACGCAGAATAAAAATATATAACCAGTAAAATTAAGTATATGAGCAGCAATAATAATTTTGGAATCACATTCGATCTCCCAAAAAACCAATCCAACGTCATCAAGGTGATTGGAGTTGGTGGAGGCGGAAGTAATGCGATTAACCACATGTTTAAACAAGGCATTAAAGGCGTCGATTTTGTGATCTGTAATACCGATTCACAAGCATTGAACAATAGCGGTGTTCCCAACAAAATTCAATTGGGTGTGAACCTTACTGAAGGTTTAGGAGCAGGTGCTAATCCTGAGATTGGAGAGCAATCTGCCGTTGAAAGTTTGGAGGATATTCGTACCATGTTAACCACGAATACCAAAATGGTCTTTATTACGGCTGGTATGGGTGGCGGAACAGGGACAGGAGCGGCACCAATCATTGCTAAAATGGCGAAAGAAATGGACATCCTGACCGTTGGAATTGTAACAATGCCATTTGAATTTGAAGGAAAAATAAGAAATGCGCAAGCCCACCAAGGGATTGAAAAATTTCGAAAAACCGTCGATTCGTTGGTGATTATAAACAACAACAAGTTAAGAGATGTATATGGTAATTTAGGGTTCAAAGCTGGTTTCTCTAAAGCCGATGAAGTGCTCTCTACTGCGGCACGTGGTATAGCTGAAGTTATCACGCATCATTACCTCCAAAACATTGATTTACGAGATGCAAAAACAGTGTTGAGTAATAGTGGAACTGCTATTATGGGGTCTTCGACTTCTGCGGGTCAAAACAGAGCTCAAGAAGCAATTACTAATGCTTTGGATTCTCCACTGCTTAACGATAATAAAATCACAGGTGCTAAAAACGTATTGTTGCTCATCGTTTCTGGCGCTCAAGAAATTACAATTGATGAAATAGGGGAAATAAATGATCATATTCAAGCCGAAGCTGGTTACGGCGCCAATATTATCATGGGAGTTGGAGAAGATGAAAGTCTTGGAGAAGCTATTTCAGTCACCATTATTGCTACAGGATTTGATGTAGATCAACAAAATGATATCACCAATACAGAGGTCAAAAAAGTAGTTCATGCGTTAGAGGACGAACAAACAATGCAGCATGATTTGATGCCCTTAGATCCTTTAGAAACTCCATCAGCGACTGCTGAAATTGTGAGTGAGGATACGGTGGTTTATAATTTAGATGAAGTTGATTCGGAAGTCGTTACTGAAATTTTTAGTGAGTCGGAATTAATTCCGACCTCAGATTCAATCAAAAACATAGAGGTTGTGTATGAAGAAGTTCATATAGACGACAATGAGGATGAATTTGTTATTAATGAAGTCACCACAATGTCAACGGAAGAAGTAGATTTTGAAGCGGTTCAAGAAGATCAAACGATGCTCACCTTTGACCTTCCAATTTCTAACAAGCTATTGAAGTCAGAATCTGAAGAGGTCGAAGTGTTTACTCTTGAAGATACAGTGAACGAAATTGAAGTAAACGATATTAAAGTGAATGATTATATCGAATTAATACCGGTAACGGAAGCCAATGAAACTGGGGAGACACGTTATGTTTTAGATGATCATATTGTATTAGAGCAAACAGATCAAAAATATCAAGACAAAAAACAATCAAATGAAGTTGAGGTTGATGAAGAAATGACCTTTACCAAAGTCACGGTCAAAGAACGTACGGTTACATCGGAACCTGAAGAAACAACTAACCCTTATGACAGTCCAATTTCAATTACACTTCGTGAAAGAGCGGATGAAAGACGTCAAAAAATGAAAGCGTTTAATTATAAATTCAATACTTCTAAAATTGAAGAAATTGAAAAAGAACCCGCCTATAAACGACAAGGGGTGAACTTGAACGATGTGGCCCATTCTTCGGATGTGCAGTCTTCTAGAACAACCATTGGACTCGACGACAATGATGAGGTTCAGTTGCGATCTAATAATTCATATTTACATGATAATGTAGATTAAGGTTTATTGATGTTAAAATTTTAAAACCTGAAAAGTAATTTCATTTTCAGGTTTTTTTTTCATTTTTAAGAATAAGAAATTTTGTTTTTGTTATATTCGCATACTAATTAAAATTCAAACTTATGAGCTTACAAGAGTCAGTAATGACAGCGCTTAAAGCCGCAATGAAATCCAAAGACACCGTAGCCCTCACAGCTCTACGTTCGGTAAAATCTGCTATTCTATTAGCCCAAACAAGTGGTTCTAGTGCGGAGATGAATGAAGAAGATGAATTTAAGTTATTACAAAAACTAGTCAAACAACGGCGCGACAGTGCGGCCATATTTTCAGAACAAAACCGTTTAGATTTAGCAGAGCCTGAATTAGCAGAAGCGGAGGTGATTAGTCAATTTTTACCGCAAATGTTGGAGGAGTCTGAAGTCGAAAAAGTCGTGGTAGACACCATTGCGTCTTTGGGTGCTTCTGGGATGAAAGACATGGGACGTGTGATGGGTGTGGTAAGCAAAACACTCGCAGGAAAAACAGATGGAAAAACAATATCAACTTTAGTAAAAGCGAAGTTGTCTTAAATAAAATGGCCCAGTAGTTCAACTGGATAGAATATCAGATTTCGGCTCTGACGGTTGGGGGTTCGAATCCCTTCTGGGTCACTAAATCGGAGAATTGATTCAAAGGAATCGGTTCTCCATTTTTTATGTTTGATATTTCCTTCGTTAAAATCGGTATTGAGCCAAAAATAGCGTTCACTTTTGGGGTTCGAACTCGGTCGTTTGACTTGTCGTAAC
>JABAYY010000040.1 GCA_018608765.1 Flavobacteriaceae bacterium | reverse complement strand
CATTTTGGCATTTTGTAGATATTTTATGGTTATATCTCTTTTTCTTTTTATATTTATTTAACTAAATAAAATTCTTATTTTTGCACAACTCAAAATAAATTGCAGTTATGGACTCTACAGTACTTAGCACCGGAACAGAAGGAAAAACTTGGGGCGGAGGAAACCAACCTCTTAAGTCAAGTTATGGTAAAATGATGATGTGGTTTTTCATTGTTTCCGATGCATTAACCTTTTCAGGCTTTTTAGCAGCCTACGGATTTTCAAGATTTAAGTTTATTGACTATTGGCCAATTGCCGATGAGGTTTTTACTCACGTTCCATTTTTACATGGACAAGAACTTCCAATGATTTATGTAGCATTCATGACTTTTGTTTTAATTATGTCTTCAGTAACTATGGTATTGGCCGTGGATGCTGGGCATGAAATGAAAAAAAATAAAGTCATCTGGTACATGTTCTTTACCATTATTGGAGGGGCTATTTTTGTAGGCTCACAAGCATGGGAATGGGCAACATTCATACAAGGTGATTACGGAGCGGTTCAAACAAAAGGAGGAAATATTCTCCAGTTTGGAACGTATAAAACAATTGATGGTGAAGAAGTCTTCAAACGAATTTCTGTTGAAGATTTTACTACCGCTTCGCATACAGACCGTGTGCAACATGAAAACAAAAACGGACTGTGGTTTGTCGATGAAGGCGCCTTACCAGCATTTTCTGTCAGTGATGTATACCATGGTTTAGAGTCACACCCAGACATTTTGGTTAGAACCCAAACCATTAATGAAGAAGGTGAAAAAACAGTGCTTTCAAGAGCAGCATCTTTAAAGCAGGTCAAAAACAATGGGAAACGCTACGTAAAAGGCGCGAATTTGGAGGTCAACGAATACGGGACTCCTTTATTTGCAGACTTCTTTTTCTTTATTACTGGATTCCATGGATTTCACGTATTATCAGGAGTGGTCATAAATATTATCATCTTTTTTAACGTAATTATTGGGACGTACGAACGTCGTAAAAATTATGAAATGGTAGAAAAAGTAGGTCTTTACTGGCACTTTGTAGATTTAGTTTGGGTATTTGTATTTACATTCTTCTACCTAGTTTAACCGTACATATTTTTTAAAATGGGAGCACACGCACATAAGTTAGAAATTTTTAGAGGCTTAATAAAGTTTAAGTCCAATACACAAAAAATTTGGGGAGTCCTTTTGTTACTTTCCATTATTACAGCAGTAGAAGTGGTGTTAGGTATTTACAAGCCAGCTTCTTTAATGACACCATCAATGACGCCTTTTGAGGGTGGATTTGGGGCACTGTTAGGGAATATCGTATTCTCAGGTTTCATATACATGAAAAGCCTTAATTTAATATTTATAGTACTTACTATTGTTAAAGCATATTATATTACTTGGGATTTTATGCACATGCGTGATGAAACAAAATCCCTTAGAAGATTAGTCGCTTGGACAGTTATCTTTCTTATTTGTTACCTCGTGTTTATTTTACTGCAAGAAGGTGGCTACATAGAGTCTGTATATACAAACGGATTTGTAAAACGAGATTTTTAAAATAATAGATAAATATTAACATTTTAAAGGCGGCTTATTAAAGCCGTCTTTTTTATTTTTGTAGCATGAATATCACCAAATTCAAAAAACCATTTGTACTCACAGTACTGTTTTTTTTACCTGTTTTGTTTTTGTTGTTTTTATACCCCTCAAAACACAATTATAAAACTTTGGATGTCATTAAAAAAGATATCCCAGAGCTTACTAGTTTTGTGACCAAAAAAGGTGAACCACTTTACTTAGAAAACCATCTCACAGTGTTAGGCTTTTTAGGGCAGACCCCTATGGAAGATGCTATTTTGGCACTCAACCTAAAAGAGTTAGTTTATGATAAGTTCCGAGGATTTAAACGCTTTCAAATAGTTGTTTTAGTTCCAGAATCTGCAAGGGAACAGGTTGATCTGTTACAAAAAGAGCTCAATCAATATGAATTTTTGGAGTATTGGAAGTTTGGTTTTGGAACAGACGCAGAGATTCTTTCAGCCTATCAATCGCTCAAAATATCGACCGTTTTGGATTCAAACCTAAAAACATCAGATGTCTTTATTATTGATAAAGAGCGTCATCAAAGAGGTCGTTTAGATGATCGGGATAAAGATCAAATAAAAAAGAACACACCCTTATTTGGGATGAGCTCATACGACTGTTTGGAAGTATCTGTGCTTAAAAATAAAATGAGTGAAGACATGCGTATTTTGTTCACAGAATACCGTCAAAAACGTAAAGGTAATTTTAATTCTACAAGCCGTAGAGCAGACGATTTAAAAGGAGATGAAAAAAACTAGTTATTCATACGTAGGAGTTTCGTTTATCATTCTAATTTTTGGAATTATTGTTGTTCCCAAAATCATTAACCGCATTCAAAACAACGATGTTACACGTTCAGAAAGTCGAAGTAAAGACGTCCAAATGACGGTGTCTGATACTACGCCATTATCGTATCTTGTTATTAATGGCGAGGCCAAAAAAGTGATGCCTTTTAGTTTTAAAAATCAAAATGGAGAATTGATTTCTAACGAAGATTATACTGGCAAAGTGTATCTTGTTGAGTTCTTCTTTTCAACATGTCCAACAATCTGTCCAAAAATGAACAAAAACCTAGTGGACATACAAAATAGCTTTCCAGATCGTCCCGATTTCGGAATCGCTTCGTTTACGATCAATCCTGAATATGACACTCAAGAAGTGCTAAAAACGTATGCTGATAATTATGGGGTGACCAATTCAAACTGGCATTTTATGACAGGAGACAAAGAAGCAATTTATAATTTAGCAAATACAGGATTCAACCTTTATGCCGCTCAAGTGGAAGGTGCCGATGGAGGTTTTGAACATTCAGGGAATTTCGCATTGATCGATAAACAAGGGTACATACGTTCCCGAACAGATGCTTTTGGAAATCCAAAAATTTATTATAAAGGAATTATTAGCCAAGCAGAACAATTTGATGAAGACGGTGAATCGGAAGATATTAGCGCCTTAAAAGAAGATATTTTAAAATTATTAGAAAATGAATAACCAACCACAGTCAACCGAAAAAAAATACCAACTATGGATTAATATCGTATCCATAGCAGTTCCTGTTGTAGTCGCATTACTTTTTATGGTACGTTTACCAAATGTAGCGTCTCTTACCTTCTTGCCGCCCATTTATGCCTCTGTCAATGGAATCACAGCCATACTATTGATACTGGCTCTTGTGGCCATTAAAAATAAAAAAACAACGTTGCATGAAAACCTGATGAAAACAGCCATTGTTTGTTCCTTCTTGTTTTTGGTGATGTATGTTGCATATCACATGACTAGCGACTCTACAAAGTATGGTGGTGAAGGTTCTATTGTTTACGTCTATTATTTTATTTTAATTAGCCATATTTTACTTTCAATTGTTGTAATTCCTTTAGTGCTTATTAGTTTTATTCGAGCACGTCTTGGGCAATTCAAAGCACATAAAAAAATAGTACGTTATGCCTTCCCAGTATGGCTATACGTCGCTCTAACCGGCGTAATAGTTTACGTTATGATATCACCTTATTATGTTTAAATTGTGAAGAGAGCATCCCTTATAATAGTCCTTATGTTGTATTCTGCAAGTGTAAACGCACAATGTGCAATGTGTAGAGCCGTTTTAGAAAGTGAAGTTGGACAGTCAACGGCAAAAGGGGTTAACAACGGCATCGTGTACCTAATGCTAATCCCATACATTCTAATTGGAGGGTTGGCATTTTTTTTGTACCGCTATTTGAAAGACTCTAAATAAAAAACTACTTTTTTATTTCAAAGCTCATCAGTTGCGTCATTGATACGTTTAGTACATTAGAAATTTTAAACAACGTTAAGATCGTAATGTTACGTTTACCATTCTCAATATTAGAATAACTTCCGCTATCCATATCACATAATTTAGCAACAGTTTTTTGACGTAATTGTTTTTCTTGGCGAATCAGTCTCAAATGGTAACCCAACGATTTCAAGATTATATCATTTTTTTCTTTTAAATTTCCCACAGAATTTAATAGTTAGTTAAAATAAACGGTTATGTATATAAATTAAAAATTTAGTTCAATTAGTTGTATAGAATCCTGCCAAAAACCAGCTGAATTCAATCAATATTACAAATTATATGAACAAATTACATATTTTATTTAAGAAATCTAACTCTTAAATGGTGATATTTTATGTTTATTGGATTATACTACAAATTAGTGAAATCTAAATTTAAAAATTTTGTTTGCAGTGCGTGTTTTTATAAAAAATTAGCGTCTTATTATACCCTAGTTCCTACCTAAAGCATCTTCACGTTTTTTAACAAATTTTTTAATCCATTTTGTGTAACAAAATGTAAATTTGAACGTCTTATTATTGATTATTCGTATGGTCATTAAACCAAATCCAGTTATGTTAGAAATAAAACAGCTTCATAAATCCTATACTATTGGCGATTCAAGTTTACACGTTCTTAAAGGAATTGACCTTTCTGTGGCTGAGGGCGAAATGGTGGCTATCATGGGGTCTTCAGGGTCTGGGAAATCAACACTCCTGAATATTATTGGAATGTTAGATGAAGCAGATGAAGGTGCTTATATATTAGATCAAGTACCCATCAAAAATTTGACGGAAAAAAAAGCCGCTATTTATCGTAATAAATTTTTAGGCTTTATTTTTCAGTCGTTCAATCTTATTAATTACAAAAATGCTCTTGAAAATGTTGCTTTGCCTTTATACTACCAAGGTCTCAAACGCAAAGAACGCCAAGAGAAAGCACGGTTTCATCTTGAAAAAGTAGGGCTTTTAGATTGGGAAACACATTTGCCTAGTGAATTATCAGGGGGCCAAAAGCAAAGGGTTGCTATTGCTCGTGCTTTAGCATCCGACCCAAAACTAATTTTAGCTGATGAACCTACCGGAGCTCTAGACACCACCACCTCCTATGAAATCATGGCTTTTTTACAACAGCTCAACAGTGAAGGTAAAACGATTTTAATCGTTACCCACGAAGAAGACATTGCTGCCATGTGCAAACGTATTGTGCGTTTGCGAGATGGCGTTATTATGGAAGATAAAAAAGTAACTCAAGTTATAGCAGAATCGCATGTTTGATATAGATCTTTGGCGTGAAATCTTTCAAAGCATCAATAAAAACCGCACACGAAGTTTGCTGTCGGGATTTACGGTGACCTTTGCAATTTTGTTATTTACAATATTATTTGGTCTTGCAAATGGCCTAAACAACACTTTTGCAGAAGCTTTTGTGGACGATGCTGCTAATGCCATGTTCATCCGCTCAGGAACGACCACTAAAGCCCACAAAGGCATGCAGGCAGGGCGACGCATACAATTTAAAAATGAGGATTATAAATACATCAAAACTGACTTTGATGACAATGTAGAATTTATTACTTCTAGGATATACAAAAATGTAAATGCTTCCTATAGAAATGAAAAAAACAATTACTCCCTAAGAGCAGTACATCCTGATCATCAGTATTTAGAGAAAACAAAAGTTTATCAGGGCCGTTATATTAATCAACGCGACATGGAGATTAAAACCAAAGTGGTTGTTATTGGTAAGTTGGTTAAAGAAGATTTATTTTTAAAAGTTGATCCCTTAGGGAAGTATATTAATTTAAGCGGAATTCCTTACAAGGTTGTGGGTGTTTTTACAGACGATGGAGGTGATGATGAAGAGCGTTTACTTTATATGCCACTCTCTACGGCACAGCAAGTTTATGGCAACAATGATTACGTCGATCAAATTAATCTCACCTATAAGCCTGAACTAGATTATGACCAAGCCATAGATTTTGGATTGGATTTAGAAAAAAAACTAAAAAAAAGATTTTTAGTTGCGTCTAACGATCAACGTGCAATACGTGTTTTTAATATGGCGATGCAAAATAAAGGCATTACTCAGATGACTTCGGTTCTTGGGATTCTAATCTTAATTATTGGAATGGGCACACTTATTGCCGGAATTGTAGGGATTAGTAATATTATGATTTTTATAGTCAAAGAGCGGACCAAAGAAATTGGCATTCGCAAAGCCTTAGGGGCTTCTCCAAAATCCATAGTAGCAATTATTTTGATTGAGTCTATTTTTATAACAACCATCGCAGGCTATTTTGGACTGTTGTTAGGAGTTGGAATTTTAGAATGGGTAGGTCCAGAGCTAAAAACCTATTTTATTACAAACCCTTCCGTAAGTAGAACCCTTGTAGTCTCAGCCACCCTGATACTTATTGGTGCAGGAAGCTTAGCAGGGTATGTACCTGCTAAAAAAGCATCTAAAATAAAACCTATTGTAGCACTAAGAGACGACTAGATGATAAGATTTTTATTCAGTAGAGACACATGGCAAGAAGTCTATGATAGTATGAGCAAAAACAAATTGCGCACAGGCATTACTATGGTAGGCGTGTGGTGGGGAATTTTATTACTCATCACCCTTTTGGGGGCCGCGAGAGGGATGGAAAATTCGTTTAACCGGTTGTTTGGAGATTTTGCAACCAACAGTGTTTTTGTATGGGGTCAAAGTACAAGCAAACCGTTCAAAGGATTTCAAGAAGGAAAAAGAGTAAAGCTCAAATTGTCCCATGCCAAAAAAATCGAAGAAAATGTTGAAGGCATCGAATTTGTAGTCCCACGAAATAGAAACCAAGCGTTTGTTGTTCGTAATTTTTTATCAGGATCTTTTAGCATTAATGGCGACTACCCGCTACTTGATAAGGTCCAAAAAAAGAGACTATTAAAAGGGCGTTTCATCAATCAAAACGATATTGATGGCAAAAAAAAGGTAGCTGTTATTTCTGAAGATATATACAAACAATTGTTTGAAAAAGATGAAGTAGCTATTGGGCAATATATCCAAATGAATAACATCAATTTTACTGTAATTGGGGTGACACAAAATGGCAATGCTAACATGGGCCCAAGCAGTGATATTCACATTCCATTCACAACCTTTCAGCAAATTTATAACCAAGGCGATACAATTGGCTGGCTCATGATTACAGGAAAACCAGAATATAATATCAAGCAAATTGAAGAAGATGCGAAGTTATTATTGCGTAATTTGAATAAAGTCCACCCTAAAGACAAGCGTGCTTTTGGAAGTTTTAATTTGGGAAAAGAATTTGCTAAAATCACAGGGTTTTTAAAAGGCATGCAGTTTTTAACATGGTTTGTTGGAATTGCAACCCTCATCGCCGGCGTATTTGCAATCGGAAATATTTTATTAATTACTGTGAAAGAACGTACCAAAGAAATTGGTGTAAGACGCGCCCTAGGAGCAACGCCTTTTGAGATCAAACGCCAGATTGTCGTTGAGGCTGTATTTTTAACCCTTATAGCTGGACTGTTAGGTATAATTTCAGGAGGCTGGATGTTAATTGCGGCCGATAGTGCATGGGGACAAGGGGATGATGCAACACTCGTAAACGCCTCAGTGTCTATAGCGGTGGTGTTTGTAGCTTTACTGCTACTGGTCACTCTAGGAACGCTCATAGGACTTATCCCTGCATTTAAAGCCACAAGTATCAAACCAATAGAAGCATTAAGAGAAGAATAAAAAATCAAAAAAATGAACAAAACAGTAAAAATTATTTTTGGAATTGTCGCACTCATATTATTAGTGTATGTATTAAAATACTTTAAAGATTCGAATGCGAAGGAAGTCATTGATTACAAAACAGAGCTTCCATTTTATAGCACACTCGATACTAAAACCGTAGCTACAGGAAAGCTAAACCCTGAAGAAGAAATTGAATTAAAGCCACAAATATCTGGAATTGTAGACCAAATTTTTGTTGAAGAAGGAGACCTAGTAAGAAAAGGCGATTTAATTGCTAAAATTAGAGTGGTTCCAAACGAACAAGCCTTGGGAAGTGCCAAAAGCCGTATCAATACTGCGCGTCTTTCATTTGAAAATGCACAAACTCTATTCAATCGCAATAAAACTCTTTTTGAAAAAGGGGTTATCTCTAAACAAGATTTTGAAAACAGTGAATTAAGCCTCAACCAATCCAAAGAAAGTTACGACCAATCCAAAGATGATTATCAAATCATCAAACGCGGGTCTCTTTCTGGAGGGAGCTCAGCCAACACAAATATTGTTGCTCAAATTCCTGGTACTATTCTTGAAATTCCGGTACGTGAGGGCGATCAAGTTATTCAAAGTAATAATTTTAATGCAGGAACCACAATAGCCACGATTGCTGACATGAGTAAAATGATTTTTGAAGGGAAGGTCGATGAATCAGAAGTCGGAAAATTAGAAGAAGGCAAAGACATTAAAGTCATTCTTGGAGCAATTAACGAAAAAGAATTCCCAGCCGTGCTTACTTTTGTAGCGCCTAAAGGAATAGAAGAAAACGGTGCTGTTCAATTTACCATCAAAGCAGATGTGACCATCGAGCGCAGTACAAAAGTACGTGCAGGTTATAGTGCCAATGCAGAAATAGAAATAGAAAGTAAAGACAGCATTCTGGTGATAAAAGAAGCACTTTTACAGTTTAATCGCATCACAGAAAAACCGTTTGTAGAATTGCAAAACGAAAACGGAAGCTTTAGCAAGAAAAACATTGAAATTGGATTGTCTGATGGGATTAATGTGGAAATTTTAGACGGAGTAGAAGAAGGCGATAAAATCAAGGTTTGGAACAAAGCATCAGAAGAAAATAATGAAGATGAAGAAGACGAAGACGATGAATAATAAAACCCTCAAACCTATGAAATATATATGTACAGTTCTTTTTCTTATGGGAACGTTAAGCAGTTTTGCTCAAAAAAAATGGACTTTAAAAGAATGTGTCGATCATGCTTTGGAACACAACATTTCGGTGAAACAATCGATGCTTAATATTGATTTAGCCGAACAAGATGTGATAAATGCGAAAGGAAATTTCATGCCATCCCTTAGTGCTTCAGCCTCTCAAAATTTTAACTTTGGATCTTTTATTGGACAAGATGGTTCAAGAATTAAAAGTGATTCAAGGGGTAATAATTTTGGTTTAAACACGGGGGTTACAATTTTTAATGGATTTCGAAATCTAAACACCTATAAACAGGCAAAACTAGGCGTAAAGTCGAGTCAATTACAGCTCTCACTTCTTCAAGACAACGTTTCAATGACTCTTGTTAACTCGTTTTTAAATATTTTATTTAATAAAGAAAACCTTAAAATTGCCAATGAGCAATTATTGATTAGTCTAAGTCAGCTAGATCAAATTACATCTCAAGTAGAGGCAGGGATTAAACCGCGCTCTGACTTATTTGATGCAGAAGCAACGATAGCATCTAATAGAGAAAGTGTTGTAAATGCAGAGAATAGTTTAGACATATCCTTATTAAGTTTAAGTCAAAGCCTTCAAGTATCTCCTAAAGGTTTTGATATTGAAGAGGTTCAAATCAATTTAACTTCTGAATCATTAGCCTATGATTCATATGATGAAATCTTAGCTTACGCCATGGACAATCGTGCTGAAATTAAGAACGCAGAGTTAAGTATCGAAAACTCTGATTTTGGAGTTAAATTGGCTAAAAGTGCCTATGCGCCATCCTTGAGTTTTGGAGCCGGTTTAGGGTCATCATACCAACACAGACAAGGAGCACTGGATGTTAGATCTGAATTTACTCAAGACCCAAACAACCCAGGGTCCATAATTGAAACGATAGTCCCTAACGGTTTCAACGACCAACTTGAAAATAACTTAGGATATAACTTAGGGTTCAACTTAAGTATTCCAATTTTTAATGGGTTTAAAACAAAAGCTAATGTGGTAAAAGCTAAAATAAATAGAGGAAAAAGCCTTCTCAGTTTAGAACAAGCAAAACAAGACCTTACGACTACTATTACTCAATCGTACGCAGATGCCAGAGCTGCCTTAAAGCAGTATCAAGCGTCTAAATTTTCAGTTGCAAGTTTAGAAGAGTCCTTTAAAAATATTCAAAATAAGTTTAACTTTGGAGCCGCAACCTCTTTTGAGGTTGAACAGGTTAGGGCACGTTTAGTAAACGCAAAATCTAATCTAATCAACTCAAAGTATAACTTTGTATTCCGTTCAAAAGTCTTAGACTTTTATATGGGCAAACCATTGACACCCTAATTTATGGCGTATATCCTTAATATTGAAACGGCTACCACAAACTGTTCTGTGGCATTATCCAAAAACGGAGCCGTTGTTAGTTTAAAAGAAGACAACAGTTTAGGGTATTCGCATGCAGAACGTTTACATGTATATATTGATGAAGTTTTAAAATCTGCAAATGTTTCTAAAGACCAACTTGAGGCTATTGCCATAAGCAAAGGCCCAGGTTCTTACACAGGATTACGAATCGGTGTTTCTGCGGCTAAAGGGTTGTGTTATGCGCTGGGCCTTCCCTTAATTTCTGTACCCACTTTAGAAGCCCTTGCACATCAGCTTGACGATCCTAAAGGAACCATCGTCTCCATGCTTGATGCTAGACGTATGGAAGTGTATTCAGCCATTTATGATCCACAGCATAACGAAATCCGATCCACTGAAGCAGAGGAGTTGACTTCTGAGTCGTACTATGCGTTATTAGAATTGTCGCCTGTTTATTTTATTGGAAATGGCGTGGCAAAAACCAAAGACATCATCAGCCACAAAAACGCACAATTCATTGAAAATAAACTGCCTTCAGCAAAACAAATGTGTGCGCTTTCCTATACTAAATTCAAAAACAACGATTTTGAAGATGTCGCCTATTTTGAACCTTTTTATCTAAAAGATTTCATTGCCATTCCTTCAAAAAAATAGAGTACTATTTTTTGTGTATTTCAACTACATGTGGGTAAGGAATTTCGATGCCTGCAGCATCCAGTGCTTCTTTGCAGTTTTCTGTAACATCATAATAAACAGTCCAATAATCTTCCACGGAACTCCAAGGACGCAAGGCAAAATTCACAGAGCTATCCGCAAGTTCTGAAACATTTACTGTCGGTACAGGTTCATCTAATATCTTAGGATGCGATGTCAGTACTTTCATTAAAACTTCTTTGGTTTTCTTAATATCTTCGTTGTATCCAACACCAATTGTTAAGTCAACTCTAAGAGTTCCTTCGGCCGAAAGGTTGACAATATTATTATTTGCCAAAGTGCCATTAGGGATGATAACGCGTTTATTACTTGGGGTTACAATTTGTGTTGTAAAAAGTTGAATCTCTTTGACAACGCCAGTTTCTCCTTGCGCAGTTATAAGATCATCCACTCTAAAAGGTTTAAATAAGATAATCAAAACCCCCCCAGCAAAATTTGCTAACGACCCTTGCAACGCGAGTCCGAGTCCGAGCCCTGCAGCTGCCACAACAGCAGCTAAAGCGGTAGTGTCTATTCCTAGTTCAGAAATTACAGCGATTAGTAACACCGCTTTTAATCCCCAACCTAACAAATTTCCAAGAAACGCTTGTAAGGTTTTGTCAACGTGACGGGAGTTTAAAATTTTATTAGTTAAGCGAAGAATAAGTTTAATTGCATACAAGCCAGCAATCAGTAGGACCAAAGCATAAAGTACTTTTGGCGAATATTCAAGCAATAGGTTTTTAACAGGAGTTAGGTATTTTTCCATGCTTTAATAAATTTAAGATTTGGGGTAAGTTAGTGTTTATAAAGTATTTAAGTAGTTAATAAATGTGATTAAATCAGCTTCTTTGGAAAGCTTTATCTTGTTGGAGTTTATAAAATCTAGTATAATTTTTGAGTTCTCCGGAAAAAGTTCTTTTGCAAGTTTCTTTTTCTTAGTAGGTATTAACACAGCTTCGTTATTTGCAAGTTTGATATAATAGCGATCTTTTACATTTTTATAAATTGCAGGTTTAGGCTCATCATACCCTGTTTTCGAGGGCTGTTCTTCAATAAACACAACCCTGTGTTTCTTTAGAATTAGGTTCTCTCCTTCGTTATTTAGTTTTATGAAATACCCCTTTTTTTGACGTCCGCTTTCATCAATATAATTAAAAATGTTGTAAGATTCATTAGCTGCTGTAAATGTAATTTTAATGGAGTCATCATTCTTATTTAAGCTATATACGGTATTTTCAGCCCCTTGAAACTCCATTTGATCGTCGTAAATGTTATAACGTACTCCAAATATTTGATTCGGCATTGAGGAGATTTTGGTACTAACAAAATCTTCGTTCAAATATTTAGACCCTTTAATAGTAGAGCTTTCATTAGAATTGACATTCACAAAAACATTGCTCATATTTTGAGAAGATCCATCGGCATATTTAAGAGTTTGAGAAAAAGATAATTGTAAGAGGCATACACTTAGAAGTGTAACATTTAATAATTTCATGTGCTTATTTTAGTGATTTTTAAACAGATATATGTAACATTATTCTTTAATGAGATAACGCTTTTAATACACGCGTTTTAAAAGTAAATTAAATTCCATCAAAGATACATAATATGATACTAAATCACAATTTCTTTATGATGGTAAAAAGAAGAATTTACTTCAGACAAGAATGTTGTGTAAAATCGTTGTAACTTTGAATTATGAAGCTATATATTGTACCAACTCCCATTGGAAATTTAGAAGACATTACGTTGCGTGCCATCAATGTATTAAAATCGGTTGATTTGATTTTGGCAGAAGATACCAGAACTTCTGGAAAACTTTTAAAACACTTTGAAATTGGGACCCAAATGCATTCTCACCACATGCATAATGAGCATAAAACTGTGCAAGGCATTATTCAGAAATTAAAAACTGGAACCACCATTGCATTGATTAGCGATGCAGGAACTCCCGCTATTTCGGACCCCGGATTTTTACTCACAAGAGCCTGTGTCGAAAATGATATACCAGTAGACTGTTTGCCTGGAGCTACTGCCTTTGTACCTGCCTTGGTGAACTCTGGATTACCAAATGATAAATTTGTGTTTGAAGGATTTTTACCTGTCAAAAAAGGCCGACAAACACGCTTCCTTTTATTGGCAGAAGAACCCCGTACGATCATTTTTTATGAAAGCCCTCACAAACTTATAAAGACACTTTCTCATATTTGTGAATATTTTGGCGAAGACCGACAAGTCTCTGTATCAAGAGAACTAACAAAACTTTTTGAAGAAACTCAAAGAGGTACCGCAAAATCAATTTTAGAACATTATACCAACCGCCCCCCAAAAGGAGAAATTGTCATTGTAGTGGCAGGGAAGTCGAAAGCTTCTTAGCATCCTTTTCCAAATTGTGAGTAGTATATCATAGTGCAACTATTGACATTATTTAGTATTTTTGGAGTAATTAAAACTAAAAATATTTTAGAATGTCCCACAAAACTACAACCCACTGGAAAGGTGGAATGCAATTCGAATCCGATAATCCAAGCGGAAAAACTGTGTTGATGGATACAGTTGTGAAAGGTCAAGAAAAACAATTTGGAGTCTCTCCAAAAGCAATGATGTTATCTGCCTTAGCAGGATGCTCAGGCATAGATATCGTTGATATTTTAGAAAAAATGAAAGTTGTTGATTACGATTTAAAAATGGAAGTCGAAGGTTTTCTTACTGACGAACACCCAAAGTATTACGATAAAGTACATGTGGATTATCATTTTTCTGGGGCTGATTTGAATCCAAAAAAAATCGATAAAGCCGTAAAACTCTCTGTAGATAAATATTGTGGTGTTATGGAAATGTTTAGACAATTCTCAACGGTCACTACCGCCATTCATCTTCATAATTCTTAGCAATGCGTTGGACGCTCAAACCGAAGCCTGAACCAAAAAAAATAGCCAATTTAGCAACTGAATTAGGGGTTGACAAGGCAATTTCGGAGTTGTTACTCCAAAGAGGTATTGAGAGTTTTGAAGCTGCTAAAACTTTTTTTCGACCGAGTTGGTCTGACTTGCACGATCCCTTTCTGATGAAAGATATGGACAAAGCAGTTGCTAGAGTTGAACTGGCTTTAAAAAACAACGAACAGATATTAGTATTTGGAGATTATGATGTCGATGGAACTTCTTCTGTAGCTTTGATGGCTTCCTATTTAGAAACAAAAAGCACACAGATTTCCACGTATATTCCCGACCGATATGAAGAAGGTTATGGCGTATCCTACAAAGGTATTGACTTTGCTTCAGACAACAATTTCACATTAATAATTGCTTTAGACTGTGGGGTCAAAGCGATTGAAAAAGTTACCTATGCCAAGGAAAAAGGCATTGATTTTATCATCTGTGACCACCACCGTCCTGGAAAAAAACTACCACCAGCAGTTGCTGTTTTAGACCCAAAACGTTCTGACTGTGTATATCCTTTCAAAGAACTTTGTGGGTGTGGTGTTGGATTTAAATTGATCCAAGCTCTGGCATCCAAAGAAGAAATTCCTGCGGAGTCCTTGGCAGGGTATTTAGACTTAGTAGCTACTGCTATTGGTGCCGATATAGTTCCTATTATTGGCGAAAATAGAGCCCTTGCTTATTTTGGTTTACAAATTATTAACTCCAATCCACGTCCAGGGTTTAAAGCCCTGATAAACCAGATGAAAAAGGAGGTGCTAACCATTACAGATGTTGTGTTTAATATAGCACCTCGTATCAATGCAGCAGGACGCATGAAACATGGGAATTATGCAGTGGCTCTGATGAAAGAAACAAATTTTGAAACTGCCGAAATAGCAGCAAGTGAAATAGAGTTTTTTAATACCAACCGTCGCGAAACGGATAAACGCATCACACAAGAGGCGTTGTTGCAAATAGAACAATCAAACGAAACAAACGGTGCCACGTCTGTTGTGTATCAAGAAGATTGGCATAAAGGTGTTATTGGAATTGTCGCTTCTCGACTCATAGAAACCTATTATCGCCCCACTTTAGTATTTACAAAAAGTGGTGATTTTTTAGCGGCTTCTGCGCGTTCTGTTAGAGGGTTTGATGTCTATAATGCTTTAGAAAATTGCAGCCATTTAATAGAACAATTTGGAGGTCATATGTATGCCGCAGGACTTACGATCAAAGAAGAAAATTATCAAGCATTTAAAGCCGCTTTTGAAGCTGAGGTTTCAGCGACTTTGCCTGCTCATCTTCAAACTCCTGAAATTAAAATTGACTCCGAAATTGACTTTAGCTCCATTACCCCAAAATTTTATAGAATATTAAAACAATTTGCGCCTTTTGGACCGCAAAACATGTCTCCTGTTTTTATGACTTCAGGAGTACACGATACGGGCTACGGAAAATGTGTTGGTGAAGATCAAACGCATTTGCGGGTGACTCTCGCTCAAAAAGACAGCTCAAAAATTGTAGGCATTGGCTTTGGTTTAGGGAGTGACTTACCGATTATTAAATCTAAAACTCCATTTAAAGTGGTCTATTCTATTGATGAGAACGAATGGAATGGACGGGTAAGTTTACAGTTAAAACTAAAAGGTATTAAATCGTAATATGGCAAAAAGAGATCCCTACGCGGCACTTCGGTTTAAGGAATTTAATATCTTTTTGTTATTAAGGTTTATCCTTGTTTTTGGTTGGTCCATGCAATTTATCATTATTGAATGGCAAGTTTACACACTCACCAAAGACCCACTATCACTAGGGATTATTGGACTTATGGAAATTATTCCAGCGTTTAGTATGGCCTTATTTGCAGGGCATATTGTGGATCAAAGTGAAAAACGAAATTTACTTCTAAAATGTATAGGCTTATTTTCATTAATTAGCTTTGGACTTTTTTTCTTAACAAGCCCTTCTGTTGAGTCCGATTGGAACACAAAAACGATTCTTTATACAATCTATGCATTTGTATTTATGGGCGGCTTACTACGTGCTTTTTTTGGCCCAACTATTTTCTCTCTTGTCGCATTAATTGTTCCTAAAAAGGTTTATCCAAACGCGGCGACTTGGAACAGTTCAACTTGGCAAATGGCTTCTGTGTTAGGACCAGCTTTTGCTGGTTTTACCATTAATTGGATTGGTGTTCACTGGTCGTTATGTATTGTATTTGGCTTAGTTGTTTTGTCTTTTATATTGTTATTTGGGATTTCTCGGAAACCGATTTTGAATCCAAAAATAGGGGAGCCCATTGTACAAAGTTTAAAAGAAGGAGTTCGATTTGTATTTAAAACCAAAGCCATTTTAGGAGCTTTAAGTTTAGATATGATAGCGGTTCTTTTTGGAGGTGCTGTGGCGCTACTCCCCATTTTTGCACAAGACATTTTGAAAGTAGGCTCTGAAGGGTTTGGACTGTTAAGGGCAGCTCCTGCTGTTGGGGCATTTATTACCATGCTGATTACAGCTTATATTCCTATAAGTAAAAATGCAGGACTCAAATTATTAGCAGCAATTTTTAGTTTTGGCGTTTGTATTATTGTCTTTGGACTGTCCTCTGTCTTTTGGATTTCAGTAGTTGCCTTGTTTTTTAGTGGCGTCACTGATGGTGTGTCTATGGTAATCAGGCAAACCATTTTACAACTTAAAACCCCAGATCATATGCGTGGCCGGGTATCTTCCGTTAACTCTATGTTTGTGGGCTCATCAAATGAATTAGGGGCTTTTGAAAGTGGTGTGACAGCGAAACTCATGGGAACGGTCACGGCAGTTGTTTTTGGTGGTACTATGACCTTAATTACGGTGGTTACTACAGGAATCATTTCGCCGACGTTTCGTAAACTAGACCTAGAAAAAGACCTAAATGAACACGAAACACAAGATTAATAATTTACAGCTCGATTAAGGATTCATCCGTTTTTCTAAAATCTAAACTATAAGTGTATTTAAATCCTAAGATCGATTTTGAAACTGTTACTTCCGTTTTTTTAACCTTAACATGTAAGTCATCTTGAATCCTATAAAAAAGTGATATTTTCCCGAACTTATTAAACTTTCTTGAGGCCGAAAATGTAAATCGTTGTCGATTAATTTTATTGCCAACAGTTTTATTGACAAAGGTGTTAAAGAACTCTGTTTTCAACTTAAAAACGATATTGACAGGAAGCAATTTGTAGTCGACCCCAAACATCAAACGGAGTTGTTCTTTTGCAATATCGCCTTCGTCTTCAGAAAATCCTAGTTCATTTTTATTTTGATACCTAAGACGGTAAGATAATCCCATCCTATTGATGTCATGTTTGAAACTTGCATCAAATTGATACCTAAAGTGCGATTCAATTCCTTGTTTTTTACCAACATCATCATTTTTTTTAATAAACCGAACGCCACCACCCAGTTCAAAATCCTTAGCGACTTCATAGTTCGCTTCAAGTTGCGTAAAATAGGTACTCACCGTCGTAATGTCATTTCGATATCTCAGATGCTCCGAAATTGAAAAAGAAACTTTCTCACTTGCTCTCACATCAAGTTGTACGGCGCTCCATCCTTCTAAATCATCAGAGTTTTGAGCTACTATTTGATTTGAGAATATTAATAAAAACACAAGGAGTGTGAATACGGGCTTGTTTTGGTTTGATAAATTCATAGTCAAAATTATTGTTTATAATAGACAGTTACTTTGGCGACGTCTTTCAAGAAATTTACTTTTCCAATCTCAAAACTTAGAATTTCAACACCAAGTCTTTTTTCTAAATCTGCTTTGAGAAGGTCATGGTTTTCAGGACGTATATTTTCAATAATTTCATAAATCACATCTTTAGAGAGTGTTTCTGTTCGCGACCAATAGCGTTCGAGAAAGTACAAAGCCAAAAGTATAATTGTATTGGCAGCGATAATCTCTGCATAACTCATTTTTTTGTTTGAAAGGGCATTCATTACTGCTACGCCAATTACCACAAAGAGGTAAGTCATTTCTTTAACCTCTAACGGGAGTGTTCTGTAACGGATTATACCAAAAATAGCAAACAACCCTAACGCCATTCCTAGATCCAATTCATACTTTTTTAGTGTAAAGCATAAAAAGTAAACAACAATACCAATTAGGTAGAAGGTGAAAAGATATTCTTTTCTCTGACTGTGTTTGTAGTAGATGAATTTTACAATTCCTGTGAGGAAAAATAAATTCAATAAAAATCGAAGGATCATTTTATAAAAATCGTCGTCGAATACAGGAATGCCTAGTAGTTCCATTTTAATTGTTTAATTGGTTAATTTTTAAGTTGAGTTCTTTAAACTTGTTTGATTTTACTCCTGAGAATATATTAGCAACGCCCATGCAGTATTTGCTAAAACTTACCGTTCTAATTCTGTTTGATTTCAGAATGCTATAAATAGGAGTTCTCGTATTTTGTTTTTCTTGTTTAACTTCAATAACGACCACATTTTTAAAGTTTTTTGTGGTTGAATCTGTTTTATATTCTAAGCCTGTGTCTATGGTAACACGTTCGGATCGTTGGGTGTTTACCAAGGTAAAACGTTTAAAATAATTATGTAAAGCGGGCTCTAATTCCCAATCCTTTTTAGTGGCCTTTTCAATGAATTTTTTTGATTCTGGGGATAAGTTTGTTTCAAAATCATCAATTGAACAACGTACTTTATTGGTCATTCCAGAGTTTTGTTTCTCTTTAACTTCCAAAAAGCAAATATCCGATTCTACATACCTTCGGATTCTGATTTTATGACGTTTTGCTTTTCCGTTGTGGTGCTCCATATAGCAACGCAAATCTTTTGTATCAAAGTAAAGGGTGGAATAATTCATTAACCGATTCCCCTCAATTTCTAAAATCTGATAATCAGAATACAGCAGCGGTAAAAGCTTAGACAATTCAGAGTTGGTCGTTAGAAATTTCGTATCAACGCGTTTCAATAAAGAAACACCATTCATTTCCTCTAATGAAATAGAGGCAAAGCCTGATAATTTAGACACGTCCATTGGTTAATTTTGATAAATCTACGATTTTTTTTCAAATCAAATCAAAAAATAATTGTCTTACAAAAACTCTGGGTGTAAGTTATGAACGAAAAGGGTTTTAAAACTCTTTCAGTGTAAGTGTACCGTTTTCAAAAACAGCATAGGTATAATATCCAATCCAATCTCCAAGATTGATGTATTTAGATTGGTCGTTGAGTGCGATATCTAATGGTAAATGGCGGTGTCCAAACACAAAATAATCACTGTGTTTTTCTTCTAATTTTTTTTGGCAGTATTGAACTAGCCATTCCTTGTCATTTCCAAGAAATTTCACATCTTCATCCCCTGAAATAATTTTATTTTTAACGGAAAGGTATTGTGCAAATCGAACGCCAATATCGGGGTGAATCCACCGATATATCCATTTAAAAAACGAATTGGTAAATACTTTTTTAAGGCGTTTAAATCCTTTGTCATCGGGGCCAAGTCCATCGCCATGACCAATAAAAAAAGAGGTTGAATTAAACATAAATTCTTGAGGTTGATGGTGAACGGTAATCCCTAATTCTTCTTCAAAATATCCGTTCATCCACAAGTCGTGATTTCCTACAAAAAAATGAATTTTGATTCCTTGATCGCTCAGCTCTGCCAATTTTCCTAATACCCGTGTAAACCCTTTTGGAATGACATATTTATATTCGAACCAGAAATCAAATAAATCGCCTAATAAAAAAACAGCTTCTGCATCGTGTTTGATCGAATCCAGCCATTGCACGAATTTTTTTTCGCGAGGCATAGATTCTTTTGCTGTCGGAGCACCTAGATGGTTGTCAGAAGCAAAGTATATTTTTTTTCCTTGTGGGATTTTTAAATCCGTCATATCAAACTGTTAGTTGTCACTTGCATACCATTCTGCAAAACTTGTGGCGGTTTCTTGCAGTTTAAGGGCATGTAATTTTATAGTATCGGGCAATCGTTTTTTTATTTTTTCCGCAAAATCAATCACCATCATTTCACTTGTGGGTTGATAATCGACTAAAAGTACATTGTGTCCACGGTCCGAAAGTTCTTTTGCTAATTCTACGTGGGGTGTGTTTTTATTAAATACGGTAGCGTGGTCAAAGACATTTACAATTTCTTCTTTGATGATTTTTTTTAAATCAGAAAAATCAATCACCATCCCAAATTTTACATGGGTATTATCTGATATAGGTTGTCCAATGACAGTCACATCCAAACGGTAGCTGTGTCCATGAACATTTTTACATTTACCATCATACCCATAAAGTGCATGTCCTGTTTCAAATGAAAATTGTTTTGTAATTCGAATGTTGCTCATCGGTGTTTTTTGTTCTCTAATGGATTCATAGTTCTATACAAAGTTAATGGTTTTGAACCTGTGGTAAAAATTGTTTCCTAAATTTTATTATAAGTGGGAT
>JABAYY010000007.1 GCA_018608765.1 Flavobacteriaceae bacterium | reverse complement strand
AACAATAACTTTGGAGGGTCTGCGAACTTTCTAATTAGAGGGGTTAGTTCCTTTTTTTCATAGGCACTGATAATATTTCCTAAATAATAGTTTGTCTAACAAATATCTAACTTAAGATTTTAAATTCAAATAAAGAATATATGTAAGGATTTGCTTACGAAATGTTAAGAATTGTATATACAATGTTAAAAATAATCTCTGGTATTTTTAAAGATGATCCACCAGCTTTGTTAAAATAAAAAAGTCAACAGAATTGACTTGAGTCGAAAACCATTGACTTGTTGTTTTGAACACTTCAAATATACGGATTTTCTACTTCTTTTTCAATTTATGTTGGCATAAATCTGATGCCAATGACATAGTAATTTATCCCATAAATTCCGAGCATAATGAATAACAGTAATTGGCTCAACGGAAAACACTCCCATTATGGGAGCAGGAATAACTCTGCCTAATTTCAAAAGGTTTCTCTGTCTCAAATGGCAGGTTTGGCAGGTTTGGCAAGCCTTTAATTTTAAAAACTAAAAAATGAAAGAAATTAATTTTTCAGACTCATTGGATGGGTCAAATAATAGAATCGTAGAGATTCAAAAAGTTCTTGAACAGATCAAGAAAGGATTTTGGAAAAAGCAAATAAAAGATATCCAATATCACATAAATAGTGGAAATACTAAACAAGCAGATGAGTTGAAATTAGAACTTCCTGCTTTTACAATCTCTGCTACTTATAAAGGTAAACGAAAAAAAGAAAATGTAGAGTCGTACTCAGGGTTATTACATTTAGATTACGACAAGCTTGATAATGTTCAAGATGTTAAATCTAAAATTATTAATAATCCTTATACATATGCTGCTTTTGTAAGTCCCTCAGGAAAAGGTTTAAAAGTGCTTGTTAAATGTGGCAATGATTTAAGCACGCACACATATGCTTTTAACGCACTTAGAGCATATTATGACAACTTACTGGGTGTAATGTCTGATAAGTCTATAAAAGACGTCTTGAGACTATGTTTTGTCTCCTATGATAACGAGATGTATTTGAATGAAAAATCAAAGGTCTTTAATTATCAAAGCTATCCAACTAATGAAACTAATTCTGACAAGGATATAGAATGGGTTTGGAATTTCACCTCAAAAAAAGAAGAGTTTTATGAAGGTAATAGAAATAACTTTGTCCATCTATTTGGTTGTAATGCCAATCGATATGGTTTTCAAATTACTGATGCTATTAATTATGCTTATTCATACTGTGATAATGAGTTCAGTAAAGAGGAAATTGAAAAATCAATCAATAGTGCATATGAAAACAACATAAGTGAAAAAGGTAGTATTGCCAAACCTGCCATTTCTGCAATTTCAAGTAAATTTATTTCTGAGTCCTCTACAAGTCCGTACATTCCTGAATCAGTTTATACCAATTTACCTGAAATACTTAAAGATGCTTGTAATGTATTTGAGGGTAGAGAGCGTGATATTTTTCTAACATCTGCTTTATCCGTTATTAGTGGTGGCCTTCATAATGTATATGGCCTTTATGCAAATGAAAAAGTCTATCCAAATCTCTTCAGCTTTGTTATAGCTCCACCAGCAAGCGGTAAGGGATGCATGAAGTATGCAAAACAACTTGGCGAGTGTTATCATGAGTTTTTGTTATCTAAAAGCAGAGAAGCTTTGAAAGTTTATAAAAAAGCTAAAAGAATATTTGATTTAAAATTAAAAAAAGTAAAATCAAATGAAGCTATTGATGCTTTGGAAGAGCCAAAACAACCTAAACTTAAAGTATACTTTATTCCTGCAAATACTTCATCAGCTATGATTGTGAAACATCTTCAGGACAACAACGGTCAGGGTTGTATTTGCGAAACGGAAGCCGATACACTGACTAATGCTTTAAAAAAAGAATGGGGAAGTTTTTCTGATGTTCTTAGAAAGGGGTTTCATGCAGAATCAGTGTCAAAAAGCAGAATAACTGACCTTGAATATATTGAGGTAAAGGAGCCAAAATTTAGTGTGGCTGTTACAGGAACACCTAGTCAATTAGGAACGCTTATAACTTCAGTTCAAGATGGTTTATTTAGCAGATTTATGTTTTATTCCTTTAAATCAGAACCTATTTGGAAGTCAACATATACAGACAAATTGAGTAAAAGTAAAAAGGAAATATTTGAAGAATACAGCAATAAGCTTTGTGATAAATTCAAAAGAAATAAGTCTCAAAGGTTTATTATGAGTAAATCACAGGGAGAAACCTTAGATACAGTGTTTACAGAATCCTTAAAACATAGCAATGCATTATATAATGATGACACAACAAGTGTAATCTATCGACATGGATTAATGGGCTTTAAAATTGCAATGGTTTTATCAGCATTGAGATCTAATGAAAGTGAAATTACTTGTTCAGACGAAGACTTCAAAACAGCAATGGATTTAGTAGAAAAAGTCTACATACCACACAGTATAGGCATATTATCAGGTTTTAATAAAAAGCCTAAAGAGTTAACTTCTACTCAAAAAAAGTTGCTATCGTGGATTAATAACAAGGACTCTTTTAAAAGAGGAGAGATTTTAATTGAAGCTAAAAGTTTAGGTATAAAAGACCGTACACTTGGTGATATATTGAATCGATTTCTAGATTTAAAACTAATTATCAAGACTTCCCATGGAATATACAAGAGGAAGTAATGGGTTACCTAATAGCTTAATCTGATTAAGTCTTAATAAAACAGGGATTAGCAATAATGTTAATCCCTTGTTTTTCAATATATTATAACTAATAATGTATGATAAACGTAGGCATTAGGTAATAACCGCTTATGGGAACATGTAGGGCTATAAAAAACGATCTTAAAATTAATAGGGGGGTGTAATTATAGCAGTAAAATAAGCTTCATCTTTTTTTTGGCTTTTAACTGTCATATAACTGCCAAAAAGGGGCTATTTAAGCCCTTTTTTAGTATATTTGAAACGAATAACTACTAAACAAAAAACCCCTCAATTAAGAAGGGTTTTCAGGGTGGTCCCACTTGGGCTCGAACCAAGGACCCTCTGATTATGAGTCAGATGCTCTAACCAACTGAGCTATGGGACCAATACGGCTGCAATATTACAACGTTTTTTAAAATTATAAAAAGAAAATCAGTCTTTATTAGACCGTTCTTGACAGAGCTCAATCAGAACACCGTTTGTTGATTTTGGATGCAAAAAAGCAATACGTTTGTTGTCCGCACCTTCTTTGGCAGTTTCATGAATCAATTCAAAACCCTCTGCCTTTAAACGTGCCAATTCTGCCTCTATGTCCTCCACCTCAAAAGCAATATGATGCACGCCTTCGCCTTTTTTAGCAATGAACTTAGCAATGGGACTGTTTGCATCCGTGGCTTCCAGCAGCTCAATTTTATGTGTTCCCACATCAAAAAAAGATGTTGTGACCCCTTCAGAAGCAACTTGCTCAGTTTTATAATGCGGCACGCCTAAGAGCTTTTTAAACAATTCATTAGACGTATTCAAGTCTTTGACGGCAATGCCAATATGTTCTATTTTCTTCAGCATAGGACAAATTTAACCGAAAAGGACTAGCTTTTAAACAATTCACCCAGAAATATATTATTTTTACCCCATGGAAAGTCAAAGACAAAAAAAAATAGCCTCCGTTTTACAGCGTGATCTCGTTGAGGTACTTCAAGGCGCAGCCACCCAAGGCGGGATGAAAGGCATACTTATTTCAGTGACAAAGGTCAATGTGACCGTCGATCTTTCGATCGCCAAAGTGTATTTGAGTATTTTCCCGATTGATAAAGGTGCTGAACTTTTAGAAGGAATAAAATCAAATGCACCCCTCATCAAACACGAGCTATCGCAACGCACCAAGCACCAATTGCGTCGCATGCCACAATTGATTTTTTTCATTGATGACTCTTTGGAGTATATCGACCAAATAGACAAGTCACTTAAAGGCATCGAAAACCCAATTGACAACCCTGATTTGTTAGAGAAACGAAAAAAGTCTTAATTGAAATTCCCCCTCTATATAGCCAAACGTTATTTGTTTTCTAAAAGCAATAACAACGCCATCAACTTTATTACCCTTATTGCTGGCTTTGGGATTATTATAGGAACCGCAGCCCTTTTTGTAGTGCTTTCAGGATTCTCTGGACTTAAAAATTTTAGTTTAGAATTCACTTCTTTTTCCGATCCTGATCTAAAAATTATTCCCACTACTACCAAAACCATCCGTTTTACAGCCGCTCAAAAACAAGCCCTTAAAACTTTAAACGCTGTCGCTTCTTTTACAGAAGTAGTCGAAGAGCGGATGCTAATGAATTGCGACAACAAACATTTGGCTGTAACCCTCAAAGGAGTGGATGCAAACTATCCGCAAGCAACCATCGATTCTATTTTGATATATGGACAGTGGTTTGAACCGAACACCCCACAAATTGTGGCCGGTTGGGGCGTCACTAATGAACTAGGGTTTGGAATTTTTGATGTAGCAAAAGTCATTAAACTCTATGCGCCCAAGCCTGGGACTGGACAACAGATTTCTGTAAAAGGTGCTTTTACAAGTATGAAAGTCGCTAATGCAGGGATCTTTCAAATTAATGAAACACTTAATAATTCTCAAGTATTTACATCCCTTGAAAATGCCAAGTATTTATTAAACTATGATTCTGAAACTCTCAGTGCAATCGATATTTATTTAGAACCCTCTGTCGATGAGGATGCGGCAAGAGCGGCATTGCAATCTGTTTTTGATAACAAGGTTACAATTAAGAACCGACTCCAACTCAATGACGCCCTTTACAAAATGCTGAATACAGAACATGTCGCAGTCTATTTGATTTTTACATTGATTTTAATCATCGCCTTGTTTAATATTATCGGTTCCATCATAATGATGATTTTAGACAAGAAAAAGAATTTAAAAACCTTGTACAATCTAGGAGCAACGGTCAAAGAATTGCGAAGTATATTTTATTACCAAGGAATTTTAATGACGGTAATTGGTGGAGGTATAGGACTCGGAATTGGTGTGGTTGTTATATGCTTGCAACAAAAACATGCCTTAGTAATGATTACGCCTTCCTTGGCATATCCGGTCGATTTACAGCTGATCAATATTGGAATTGTGCTCGCTACGATATTAACTTTAGGAATCATAGCCTCGCGGATTGCGTCGCGACGCATCGCTAAAGCACAGCTAAACGCCTAAACAAATTGGTAGTCGCCAAAGGTCGATTCTACAGCGTCAAACGCAGCAAAAACATCGGTACTATGATCGCTAGTCACCATACGTGTTCGGAACGGTTTAAAATCTGGAATGCCTTTAAAATAGTTGGTATAATGGCGTCGGGTTTCTAAAACTCCTAAAACTTCCCCTTTCCAATCAATTGCCATTTGCAAATGACGTCGCGCAGCTTCCACACGCTCGAGCATGCTAATAGGCTCTAAGTGTTCACCCGTTTGCATAAAGTGTTTTACTTGCTTAAAAAACCAAGGATTTCCAATTGTCGCACGTCCAATCATAGCACCATCTAGTCCATATTGATCACGCATTTCAATCGCGCGTTCAGGCGTGTTTACATCCCCATTTCCAAAAACAGGAATGTGCATACGTGGATTGTTTTTAACCTCTGCAATCGGGCCCCAATCGGCAGCACCTTTGTACATCTGCGCACGGGTACGCCCATGAATAGAAATCGCTGCACAACCCACGTCTTGCAACCGTTCAGCTACCTCCACAATATGAATGGAATCATGATCCCAGCCCAAGCGTGTTTTGACGGTAACGGGTAAATTGGTACGCTTTACCATTTCGGCAGTGAGTTTTTCCATTAAACACACATCTTTCAAAATACCTGCGCCTGCGCCTTTACTCACTACTTTTTTTACGGGACAGCCAAAATTAATATCAATAATATCCGGATTGGATTTTTCAACAATATCAATAGCTTGTAACATACTGTCTAAATTAGCTCCAAAAATCTGAATGCCTACAGGACGTTCTTTTTCATAAATATCCAATTTCATGGTGCTTTTGACCGCGTCACGAATCAGGCCTTCACTTGAAATAAATTCGGTATAAACCACGTCCGCCCCTTGCTCTTTACACAACGCACGAAAAGGAGGGTCGCTCACATCTTCCATGGGCGCAAGCAATAAAGGAAATTCAGGAAGCTCTATAGAACCAATTTTAACCATATTTTATTTATAAAAATTCATTTCATCTAAGTATTCCCAAACCGCACTGGGCAGCATAGGTCGAATGTTTTTACCCGCCTTAATGGACTGACGAATAAACGTAGAAGACAACTCCATAATGGGAGCATCTATTTTAATTATGGTGGCATCTTTTTCTAAAACCGCTGTTTTTTCGGACGCTGTTAGTTTTCTAGGATACACATAAATCGGATATCCTTTGATGATTACCTCCGCATTTTTCCATTTTGGCAAGGACTTTAAATTGTCTTCTCCCATAATTAGTGAAAAGCGGTGTTCGGGGTGTTTTTCTTCTAAATATGCCAATGTATGAACAGTATAATTCGGTTGTGTTAAATTAAACTCAATAGCACTTGGCATAAGTTTTGGGTACTCTTTTGTAGCCCTATAAACCATTTCTATCCGTTGGTGATTGTCCAGTAAGCTTTGCTTTTTTTTATGGGGACTTTGCGGCGTGACTACCAACCAGACTTGGTCCAAATCCGAATGTTCCGCAATATGATTCGCAATCACAAGGTGCCCAACATGGATGGGATTATAAGTTCCAAAAAAGAGTCCAATATTCATTGATCCTTAGTTAATGTATTTAGCCACTTTATCATAGGCTTCTTTTTTAGCCATTTCCAAAACATCATTTTCAATGATGCAGTCAAATAAAGGAGCGGTAGCAAGTTCCGCGGAAGCTTTTGCAACTCGCATATTAATTTTGTCTTGCGTTTCTGTTTGTCTTTTTTTAAGACGAATCTTTAATTCATCGATGCTTGGAGGCTTCACAAAAATAGCCAAGGTTTGTTCTGGAAATTTACGTTTAATTCGCAAGCCACCAGAAACATCGATATCAAAAATAACATGTTTTCCAAGAGCCCAAATACGTTCTACTTCAGCCTTGAGGGTACCATAAAAATTATCTCTATAGACTTCTTCCCATTCCAGAAAATCATCTGACTTTATGTGTTGTTTAAAAGCATCACTAGATAAAAAATAATAGTCCTTTGTGTCAACTTCAGTTCCTCTTTTTGCACGGGATGTTGCCGATACAGAAAATTCTAAATTCAACTCTTCTTGTGCCAACAAATGCCTTACAATTGTTGTTTTTCCTGATCCCGATGGTGCCGAGAATACAATCAGTTTTCCTTGTGTCATCTTAGAGGACATTGAGTAATTGTTCTTTAATTTTTTCTAATTCGTCCTTCATTTGAACCACTAATTTTTGCATCGGCGCAAAATTAGCTTTCGACCCAATGGTATTGATTTCTCGCCCAATTTCTTGAGAAATAAATCCTAATTTTTTACCATTGGACTCCTCAGAATTTAAGGTTTTTATGAAATACTCTAAATGGTTTTGAAGTCGTACTTTTTCTTCAGTGATATCAAACTTTTCGATGTAATAGACCAACTCTTGCTCAAAGCGATTTTCGTCGTATTTTTCTTTCAGTTCGGAAACGCCTTTATGTAAACGCTCGCGTACATTTGTGATGCGTTCGGGGTCTATTGCAAGCACTTGATTTAGTAAGTCTGAAATGATCGCAATTCGTTTTGTAAAGTCCGCCTCTAACACATTACCCTCTTCTAATCTATAAAGCGCAATTCGATCCAATGCCTTAAGTATTTCATTTTGAATATCCGACCATTCTGATTCGTCTATTTCGTCACGCTCGGTACTAATTGCATCGGGCATTTTGATAGCCATTTGAAGCCGTTGTATTTCAGTCCCAGTTGACAATCCTTCTAATTGTGCCATGTATTTTTTCACGACTTTAGGATTGACATTTGCAAAGGTCTCTCCACCAGTATTTTCAAAATATAATGAAAAATCAACTTTACCTCTGTTTAATTTTGAAGCAATAAGTTTTCTGAGATTCAATTCTTTAGACCTGTATATTGACGGCATGCGCATGTTGAGGTCTAGTGTTTTACTATTCAATGATTTTATCTCAATGGATATAGTTTTGCTTGGCAATTGTAATACAGACTTACCATAGCCCGTCATGGAATGTATCATTCTTTGGTGTTAAAAACTTTTTCCAAAGATACTGAAAACCAATAAGTATACCCAAGGAGAATTTAAACTCTTCCGCAACCTTAAAATGCATGTGTTTTAAATTTTCGTATATTGTTTTCAACTTAACTAAAACCCTATTTAATCATGGAAAACATTTCAATGAATTGGTTGGCAATCCTTGTGTCAGCTTTGATCCCTTTAGTTATCGGAGCAATCTGGTATCACCCCAAAGTATTTGGAACCGCATGGATGCATGCTACTGGAATTACCGAAGCCAAAATTAAAACCATGTCGCCTGCTAAGGTTTATGTTCTAGCAGTTCTTTTATCTATAATTCTATCTTTTTACCTGTACATCAACGTTTTGATAGGGGGTCCTGATGAGATGCGTCATGGTCAAGAATTATTTATGACCTTTAAACATGGTGCGGCACACGGTGCTTTTCTAGGGGTTTTTGTAGCATTTCCTGTCTTAGCTACCAATGCCGTTTTTGAAATGAAATCAGCTAAATACATCTTTATAAATGTGTTTTATTGGATTGTATCATTGGCACTTCTGGGCGGTGTACTCAATGGTTGGCCTGTGTAAATTTGCAGTAATAAATCTAGATGAATAAGAAAAAAGACTTCGGTCTTTTTTTATTTAAATGGAGAATGCTGCTTGAATTCTTTTATTTTAATACGTCTAAAAAACGGTTTTGTTAAGGAATTCAAAAAAGGGTTTTTATGCTTTATATAACAACTTAATTCCAAAGGATTGGCGCCAATAGTGGTTTTTATTTCGGAGGCCGTTCGGCCCAAGTTAATAGAAGACACTTTCTTTTCAATCCCCAATCTGACATAATCATTTAAAATACGTGGATAGATGGCATGTGATTTATTCAACTGATAATCCAATCCAATAAAGTGGGCATCCAACGCATTTTTATTGACAAGCGCGGTCAAAAACCCAACGAGCTTATCTTCTAGAAAATACGCTTTCACGATGAAGTCATCTTTGAAAGTTGCCCGCAAATGGATGTAGGTATTTAGGTTTAAAACTTGCGCATTAAAACTGGCATTCGCAATGGTATTTTGGTATAATGCTTGTAGTTCTTCTTTGTAGGTTTCAAAGTCATGCTCTGTAAATAAACGCGTCTCTAAAGCACTACTTGTTGAGTCGGCCTTATTGGCCTTGACTCTGTATTTTGATTTTAATATGTTTTTGTAATCCTCAAAGGTTTTCCATTCCGGGTCTAACTGAACAATCATATTGGGTTCAACCTTGATTTCGCTATATCCAAAATTTAAAAACTGACGTGTACTTTGAAGTGATTCCTGCTTAAAATCTTTTACAAAAATAGCATGAAGCGGTTTAGTGTTTGCTGCTACGGCGTCTAAAGCAGTGCCAATCTGAGTCATGATCTCATCTTTAGAAACACGATCCGAGCTCCTAATTCCGTGCTCGCCACTGAGAAACACATTTCCACAAAACATTATTTTTATGTGTTCATTACAAAAAAAGAGGCTTAAGAATTTCCGAACTAAGGATGCTACTTTTATGTTTTTTAAAGTGCCTTCAACACTTAAGTTAATCACTTGAACAAGTGCAAGAGCTACCGTATTTTTTTTGTCATCAGAAATGGAAATATATTTGAATTCAATTTGTGGATTTGAAAGTTCAAAAGCTTTTAAAAATGGTTTTGAAAAATAGACGTTTTTATCAGCATTCACTTCCTTAAAAACGACAGGGTCGATAAGGTCAACTGAGGGGTATAAAGAGGTTACAAAAGAACTCATTTAGTCGCTTGAAGGTTCGGATTTTTAGAAACCAAATATACACCTAAAAATATTAAAGCTGCCGCCACGACCTTCACAGTGTTTAAGCTATCGCTACCCATTATAATCGCAAAAACTCCTGCAAAAATAGGTTGTATATATACAAATGTACTCACCGTTGTGGCACTCAATTTTCGCAGGGCGAGCGGATTCAACAGGTAGGTGGCAAAAGTTGCGCAAACCACTACAAATAGCACTGAAAACCAAATATAAGGAGTAAAACTACTCCAGTTAACCGCTGAAAGCTCAGAGTATCCAAAAGGAAGCACAAAGAAGGTTCCAAACAAAAATAACCATTTAATAAAGGTGTATGGATGGTATTTGTTGGTCAATTTTTTTATCAAAATCAAATAATAACTGTAAGACGCTGCATTGATAAGCACCAAGAAATTGCCTAATAACACATTGTCTGCAGAACTAGTTGAACGGTTATAGATACTTAAAATTAAGGCTCCCGAAAGCCCCATAAAGATACCTAAAACCTTAATTTTCCTAATCTTTTCTCCTAAAATAAAAGCAGATAACACTAACACAATGATTGGTGTTGTGACCATAATCACAGATCCATTAATTGGAGTGGTAAACTGTAATCCTTTAAAAAATGCCAGCATATTAAGAGCCACACCAAAAAATGCTGCAAGCATGAATTTAGGGTAATCTACTCGATCTATTTTTTCTTTAGGAGCCCAAAAACTAAACACCCAAAAGAGCACAGCAGCAAGACTTACTCTAAATAAAATAAACCCGAAGGGTTGCATGTATCCGCCGTCGATGACATCGTTGGCAAAGGTAAACGTAACGCCATAAAAAAGCTGTACCAATATAAGTGCAAAGAGTGCAAACGTATTATTTTTCATTCAATAGTGCTGTTTTTGCCGAGTTGATGACTTTAGGGCTGTTCCCAACAAACAGTTGGTCATTCAAAACGAGTACAGGCCGTTTTAGGAACGTATAATGTTCCAAAATATAATTTTTATAATCGGTATCAGTAAGGGTTTTTTCTTTCAGTCCCAATTCCTTGTAAAGCTTTGCTCGCTTGCTAAAAAGGGATTCATAGCTGCCTGATAAAGTTTTTAGGTGTTCTAAATCCTTAGAATTTATCAATATTTTCTTGATGTCTTGAAGTTCAAAATCTTCGTCTAGATCTAAATGGTTTAAAATTCGTTGACACGTATTACAGGTACTCAAAAAATAGAATTTTTTCATGGGATTCTTTTCTTATTTTTACAAATAAAATCAATTCTTTACTAAGAACTAAATAATCTCTGAATATTATGGACTGGAATCACAATGTAACACTAAAAAACAGAACACTTCTACTGAAACTCATAGAGAAATTTTCTTTAGATCAACTCAATACGGTTCCTAAAGGCTACCGAAATTCCATTTTTTGGAACGTTGCACACACCATTGTTACGCAACAATTATTGGTTTACGGCTTATCAAATACTCCCTTGTTAGTTGATTCTGAATTGGTAAAAACCTATAAGAAAGACTCTAAAACCGTTCATGAAGCTACGGAGGAAGAATTGGCACTCATCAAAACTCTTTTGTTCTCAACCATTGAACAAACTAAAATTGACTATGACAATGGGATGTTCAAAGGCTATACTCCTTATATGACTTCTTTAAACGTGACTTTGAGTACTGTTGATGAAGCAATCAGTTTTAATGCATTTCACGAAGGCATCCACCTTGGGTACATTTTAGCAATGAAAAACAGTTTATAAACTTTATAGAACATTCATAGTTAGGTTGTCGCTCAAGAAATGATTTAATATATGTCACATGTGAGCGCAAAAACAGGGTGTTATGGATGTTAATTCGAATAATTGATAGGTGTTAGACCAAAGTTAGGATATAAAATGAAGTTTAAAACTCGCATTTTATGCAAAGAATTATATATTTCATTAAATATTTCCTATTAAAATATCATATTACGAATTTATATCTTAATTATCGACGTGTAATTATCATATACAAAAAAATAGAGCATTATTTTTAAAGATATTATATATTTGTAACGTAAAATATTTAAAATTTAATCCCCCAAAAATTTGATATGGAAGATAAAATAAAAGGTTTTTTAGACCTAGTTAAAGAAAGAAATGGCCACGAAGCTGAATTTATTCAAGCTGTAGAAGAGGTTGCAGAAACGGTGATCCCTTATATTGTCAAACACGATATTTATCACGGAAAAAACATTTTGTTAAGAATGGTTGAGCCTGAGCGCGCAATCACTTTTAGAGTTAACTGGGTAGATGATAAAGGAGAAATCCAAGTAAACCGTGGGTACCGCGTTCAAATGAATTCTGCGATCGGACCCTATAAAGGAGGGCTTCGATTTCACCCATCGGTTACGATGAGTATTCTGAAATTTTTAGCTTTTGAGCAAGTTTTTAAAAACAGCTTAACGACTCTTCCAATGGGTGGAGGAAAAGGTGGAAGTGATTTTGACCCTAAAGGAAAAAGCGATAATGAAATCATGCGATTTTGCCATGCCTTTATGAGTGAATTATTTCGTCATATAGGTTCTAATACTGATATTCCAGCAGGAGATATTGGAGTTGGCGGTCGCGAAATAGGATTCCTTTTTGGAATGTATAAAAAACTAAGAAACGAATTTACAGGAGTACTTACAGGAAAAGGAATGACATGGGGCGGTTCTCTCATTCGTCCTGAAGCTACTGGATATGGAACTGTATATTTTGCGGATAAAATGTTGCAAACAAAAGGGGATAATTTCAAAGGAAAAACGGTTGTAATTTCCGGCTCTGGAAATGTAGCACAATATGCTGCAGAAAAAACGATTCACTTAGGAGGAAAAGTGATTACATTATCAGATTCTTCTGGGTTTATTCTAGATGAAGAGGGAATTGATCAAGACAAGCTAGCGTTTGTAATGACACTTAAAAATGTCAAAAGAGCGCGTATAAGTGAGTATGTCAAGACCTATCCAAACGCTAAATTTGTAGCAAACAAAACGCCTTGGGAAGTTAAGTGTGATATTGCGTTGCCGTGTGCGACCCAAAATGAATTAAATGAAAATGACGCCGAAATATTGTTAAAGAATGGTTGTATTTGTGTGAGTGAAGGCGCCAATATGCCTTCGACAAAAGAAGCAATCACCAAATTTCATGAAGCTAAAATTTTATTTGCACCTGGAAAAGCATCCAATGCAGGCGGTGTTGCTACTTCTGGACTGGAAATGACACAAAATTCCTTGCGCTACAACTGGACTCGAGCAGAAGTAGATGAAAAGCTAAAAGACATCATGTCCAATATTCATGATGCGTGTATAGAATATGGAAAAGATGAAAAAACTGGGTATATCGATTATGTTAAAGGTGCCAATATTGCAGGTTTCGTAAAAGTAGCCGATGCAATGCTTGCACAAGGCGTGGTGTAATAACTACCAAACCTACTTTCAAAAAGCTTTCATTAATTTGAAAGCTTTTTTTGTTTATGTACAATAATGAGTTCATTTCTCGTTTGTAATAAATATATTTGTACTTAAAGTTGAAGATAATTCAATTCATTTCTATGCTTGATATTCATGACTTTTTATAAATAAAACACGAGGTAGTTGAATAAAATTAATATTAATAATTTCGATTTCTTAAGAGTTGTTTTTGCTTTTACAGTAGCATTTGCGCATTTAATCGAATTGAGTGATCTAGAAATTCTTAAGCCTTTCAAGGTCTTTTTCAACACGCGCTTAGCAATAGATGGATTTTTTATAGTAAGTGGCTTTTTAATTGCAAAAAGCTATGAGAACAGTACAACAATAAAAGACTATATTATTAGAAGAGCGAAACGAATTATCCCAGCGTATGCTGTTGTAATCCTAATTTCTGCACTCTTCCTTAGCGCTATTTCAACGTATTCATTGTCCGAATATTTTTCTAACATTCAATTTTGGAAATATCTTACAGCCAATTTATCATTCCAAAATTATTTAGAACCTTGCTTGCCTGGAGTATTTGAAACTAATAAATTTTGTGCTGTTAATGGCGCATTATGGACCATAAAGCTGGAAGAAGCTTTTTACCTCTTAGTCCCTGTATTTTATTGGTTAGTCAGAGTTAAAAAGTTTAATTTTTATGCACTAATTATCATTGTATATCTCTTGTCAGTTACTTATTATACGTACTTCCTTTCCATAGACAACTATAGAATAGCGAAACAACTTCCAGGAGCTTTAGCTTTTTTTGGAACCGGAATTGTATTCTACAAAAACTTTTCACTTCTACAGAAATGGAAAGATTATATTATTATTCCATGCTTAATAATATTTTTTTTAGAGCATTATATTTTAAAAACACAATTACTAAAACCAGTTGCATTCGGATTTATGGTATTTTATGTTGCATATAGTTTCAGGTTTTTAAATAATTTTGGAAAATATGGAGACTTTACTTACGGTATTTATATCTATCATTTTCCTTTGATACAACTTTTTGTCTATCTAGGCTTATTTAATAAATATCCTCCAATTCTTATTTGTATGCTTTTTTTGATGCTCACATTACTATTGGCTATCTTGTCGTGGTATTTGATTGAAATACCCTATTTGTCAAAAAACAGAAGACTCAGGCAAAAGAAACTCTGGTCATAAAATAAGATTCATACAAAAGATTCGTTTCTGTTTGTAAATGTTAAAACTGATAAATAATAATAATTTTAATCAAAAAGTATTTGATATAAATGTATTTAAAAACGTTAAAACTAAATACCCTTAAGCAATTAGCAATTACTGTTATGTTATCGTTGCCATTGCTTAATTTCTCTCAAGATTTTTCTGAATTTTGGGAAGGGCACTTCTCGTACTTAAACATAATAGAAATTGTTGAAGCCGGCAATAAAGTTTATGCTGCTGCTGAAAACGCAGTGTTTTCGTATGACCCAAGTACCAATCAACTTGAAACAATAACGACACTTAATGGTCTTTCGGGAGAGTTTATCTCTACCATCCACTACAGTAGTGATTATCAATTATTATTAATAGGGTATCAAAATGGGTTGATAGAGGTTTTTAAAGAGACTGACAACGATGTTCTGAAAGTTATAGACATTTTAAATAAAACAACCATTCCGCCAAATAATAAAAAGATCAACCATTTTAATGAACACAATGGAATTGTTTATGTTGCTACGGATTATGGAGTTTCTATATATGATTTAGATAATTTAGAATTTGGAGATACTTATTACATAGGATTCAATGGAGGTCAAGAGCCCGTTAATCAAACGGTGATTAAAAACAATGAGATTTATGCTAACTGCGGCGGGAATGGAGGTATAAAATCTGCATCAGTGAGCAACCCCAATTTAATTGATTTTCAGCAATGGACGACAATTGTAACAGGGAATTTTGTAAACTTAGTTGCAAACGATATGAATGTAATTGTCACGTCATCTAATGCTGTGACTTCAAAAATAAACACAGATAATTCATTAACACAATTGTTTGTGAGCACATCCTTACCTCAGGATTTATATTTTTCTGATGCGTATCTCATAGAAACACTTTCAACCAAAGTCAACTTTTACAATACAGACTTCAACCTTGTAGATACCATTGTACCAACACCAGAGTTCCCAGCGACTTATTCATGTACAATTACATTTGGAAGTCATGTTTTTATTGGGAGTAGTAGTAACTCAGCCATAGGGCGATCAGGTTTTGGAGTTTTAAAAACCACATTATTAAACAATAGCACATTTGAAGAAATTCACCCTGACGGTCCTTTGTTAAACAGCCCATTTTCTCTGGAATTAAAAAACAATGATCTTTGGGTTTCTTTCGGGGGGTATGGATTATTTTTTGAATGGGGTGGGGGACAAAGCTCCACAGGAATAAGTAGGTACCGTCAAAATGAATGGCGTAATATCACCTATGATTCCATAAGTTCAAAGGTAGCATTGCCAAATTTTTTATCTCACATAGCCGTCAATCCTTTTGATACAGAACAGGTTTTTGTGAGTTCATATTATTCTGGGGTTATAGAAGTTAATAACGGAGAGATTGTTGAAATCTATAACGATAATAATAGTACTCTTGAACCATTTGTTTCACAACTCTATTTGACATCGGCTAGTAAATTTGATGACAATGGTGCTTTATGGGTCGCTAATGGAAGGGTACAAAAACCATTAAATAAATTTGAAAATAATCAATGGACTTCCTATGATTTTACACCGATAATTCCACAACCTATTGGAGGTGAACTTGGCTTTAGTGATATTGTTATTGGGTCAGACGGTACCAAATGGATTGGAGGTTATAAATCTGGTTTGATAGGATTTAATGAAAACGGAATGCAGTTGAAAAATATAAATGATAAAGACGTTTCCAACCTCCCTTCTGTCAAAGTAAAATCGTTGGCAATTGATAAAAATAATGTATTATGGATTGGCACCTATAGAGGGCTCAGAGTGCTGTATAATACCTCTAATTTTTTCAGTGAAGAAATTGTGAGAACAGAACCTATTATCATACTTGAAGACGGCCTTCCACAAGAGTTATTATCGCAACAATTCATCTCAGATATTATCGTTGACGGTTCAAACAATAAATGGATTTCTACTGCAGACGCGGGCGTATTTTACGTGTCTTCTGATGGACAAAAAACCATTCATCATTTTACCAAGGACAACTCTCCGCTTCCTTCAAATGGGGTTAATGCTATGGCGCTAGATTCCGAAAATGGTGTTGTATATTTTGGAACCACTCGGGGCTTAGTTGCTTTTAAAACGGGTGGGTCAAGAACGATGGAATCGCTTGAAGATATTTATGTTTACCCCAACCCTGTACGGCCTGGATTTAATATGGCAGAGGATAAAATAAAAATTAAAAACATAAGTGAGAATGTCAATATTAAAATAACAGATATTGAAGGTAATTTGGTTGCCGAAGCGCAATCTAATGTTAATTTGAGGTACAAGAATTACAATCTAGAAATTGATGGTGGAACCGCCTATTGGAATGGTAAAAATTTAGCAAATAACACTGTGGCTTCAGGAGTGTATTTAGTGCTTTTTTCTGATTTTGACACGCTTGAAACGAAAGTTTCAAAAATAATGATCATACGTTAATGGTTGTCTCTACAAAAGCAATTGTTATCTCAAAGATTAAATACAAAGACAACGATCTTATTGTCAAATGTTACACGGCTGCTTCTGGGATAAAAAGTTATGTGATTAAAAATTCACTTAAATCTAAAAAAGGAAAACTAAAACCCGCCTATTTTCAACTACTCACACTGCTCGAAATTGAAGCCGACCACAAAGACAATCGCAGCTTGCATTATTTTAAAGAAGTTCGATTGTATAAACCCTACGAATCGCTTCACACCAATATTTTAAAATCTACAGTTCTATTATTTTTAGCTGAAATTTTGTCGATGATTTTACATGAAGAAGAAGCCAACCCCCCTCTTTTTGAATACCTTGAAACCACCTTATTGTGGTTTGATGCCGTAGAAAAAACAGGAACGTTTCATCAACAGTTTTTAATGGGTTTGACAAAATTTTTAGGATTTAATCCTGATACGTCTAATGATTTCCTTCCTTATTTTAATCTCGAAAATGGAAATTTTCAACAACAAAATGGAGACTATTGTATCACAGGTTTAAAATTAGAGCTTCTAAAACCATTTTTGGGCACAAAATTTGATACAACAATGACTCAAGAGTTAAATTCCTTACAAAAGCATGAATTACTTAATATGATTTTAGACTATTTTAAATTACATTTACATGCCTTTAAACACCCCCGATCGTTAACCGTTTTAAATCAAGTTTTCAGTTAAGATGAATCGTTTATTTCTTTGTGTTTCTCTTCTTTGTATATTGAATACCTCTGCCCAACAGGTAGTAGTAGTTGACGAATCTGATAGTCAACCCATCCCTGGAGTTGCAGTTTTTAATGACCTTAAAACAATTACTGCAATTACAGATTTTGATGGGGATGTAAATTTGGCTGTATTCGGTCCGCTAGATAAAATTCATTTCCAGCACCTTTCGTACCTTAAAAAATCAATCCCAAAAACGACCATTCAAGATACGATCTATTTATCCCCAAAAGCAACAAGCTTAAATGAAATTGTAATATCGGCCTCCAAATTTGAGCAAAGTAAAAAAGAAGTTCCTCAAAACATTATTAGCATCAACTCTAAACAGATTCAATTGTCCAATCCACAAACCAGTGCCGATTTGTTAAGTAACAGCGGACGTGTTTTTGTCCAAAAAAGTCAGTTAGGAGGAGGGAGTCCAATGATTCGAGGGTTTTCTACAAACCGCTTACTAATCACCGTTGATGGGGTACGTTTGAATAATGCTATTTTTAGAGGTGGGAATGTTCAAAACGTATTGTCACTAAACCCGTTTAATGTTGAAAAAACAGAAGTTATTCTCGGTTCTGGATCTGTTATTTATGGAAGCGATGCCATTGGTGGGGTCATGAATTTTTATACAACTACTCCGAAGTTATCTGATTCTATCACTCCCAATTTGACTGCTAGAAGTACGGTTCGATACGCCTCTGCGAATAATGAAAAAACAGCGCATCTTGATTTTAATGTAGGGTTTCAAAAATGGGGGTTTCACAGCAGTGTGAGTATCTCAGATTTTGGAGATTTAAAAATGGGAGCAAACGGACCTGATGACTACTTGAGCAACCATTACAGTGCATATGTTAACGGACAAGACATCATGGTTTCTAACACAACCCCAAGAGTTCAAAAGTTTACTAATTTCCGTCAAATGCATCTAGCTCAAAAGGTGCTTTATAAAGCCAATAACGATTTAAAATTTGACTTAGGCCTTCATTATTCTACCACCTCAGATTACCCAAGATACGATCGACTAGTAACCTATGGTTCGGATGGTGTTTTACACTATGCTGAGTGGGACTATGGCCCTCAAAACTGGTTTCTTGCCAACTTACAAATGACGAAACTAAGTAGTGGTTCTAGCTTGTATGATAAAATTAAAATATCCGCAGCATATCAAAATTTCAAAGAGAGTCGAATCAACAGAAAATTCGACTCAGACACTCGAAAAATTAGAGAAGAAAATGTAGATGCAGTTTCCTTCAACTTAGATTTTTATAAAACGCTTTCAAATAGCTCTAATATATCTTATGGAACAGAGTATATATACAATCGAGTTGGCTCTTCAGCCTCTAAAATAAACATCGATACCAACCTCTCAGAAGCGATTGCGACCCGTTATCCAGACGGCTCAAAGTGGCAAACGATAGCAGCCTATTTAAGTCATAAGTACAAGCCCAATTCAAAGTTTACGGTACAATCTGGAATACGCTACAATTATGTGACTATTGATGCTGATTTAACAAATAATAACCAATTCTATTATCTTCCTTTTAAAATAGCTGACCTTGAAACAAGCGCACTTACAGGTACTTTTGGACTTAGTTGGAATCCTAACGACACTTTTCTTTGGAAATTAAATGCAACCACTGCATTTAGAGCGCCAAACATTGATGATATCGGAAAAATATTTGATCCTCAAGACGGGTTGGTTGTGGTACCCAACGGCAACCTGAAGCCCGAATATGCATATGGTGGTGAACTGGGGATGACGATCAATTTGAAAAAATCTGTGATTTTTGATTGTTCGGCCTATTACACCTATTTAAAAAATGCTTTGGTTCGTAAAAGCTTTGAAGTTTACGGCATATCTGAAATGTATTATGATGGAGCTGTAAGTGATATTCAAGCCATTCAAAATGCTTCTAAATCATGGATTTATGGATTTGAAGCTGGCTTAAAAATCCAGTTTTCAAAAGCCTTAGAGTTTACGACTCAGTACAGTTACGTAAATGGGGTCCAAGAAGAAACTCCTGGCGTTGAATTACCGGTCAGACACGTAGCACCTATTTTTGGAAACGCCCATATTATTTGGAAAAACAAGAAGTTCCAAATGGATGGCTTTGTAAATTATAATGGTGCTCTTCGTAGCTCAGATATATCTGCGGAATTAGCAGATTCCTTATTTGCATTAGATGCGCAGGGCAAGCCTTATGCGCCCTCTTGGTATAGCCTGAATCTTAGAACGCAATATGATTTTAATAAATCCCTTACTATTGTAGGAGCTGTCGAAAACATCACAAATCAACGCTATAGAACCTTTTCTTCGGGGATCTCTGCTCCAGGAACCAATCTGATTTGTGCGATTACTTATAAGTTTTAAGGATGTATCAAACGCATAAGAGCTATACCATAGATGAAGCGCTCTCTAAGCTTCAAAAGTATTGTGCCTATCAAGATCGTTGTCACAAAGAAGTTGAGC
>JABAYY010000101.1 GCA_018608765.1 Flavobacteriaceae bacterium | reverse complement strand
ACACGACGTGCTTACAGTTCAGTAGATCTCGCTGTCAATACCAGTCGACCCCATTCCTATAATTACCCTCCGAAGAGGGGAGGCAAAGTTACAAAAAAACTTGTGCAACCGCTCAAATCCTATTACTTTCGTACATATATTCTACTTTGCTTATGAAATTTGCTGTCATTAAAGAACGAAAATCTCCGCCCGATAGACGTGTAGTCCTTACACCACAATCGTGCCAAAATCTTCTTAATCAATACCCAAAAGCACAAATCGTTGTTGAATCTTCAGACATAAGAGCATTCTCCAATGACGAATATTCTAAACTTAAAATAAAGGTTACCAATGATGTTTCAGCCGCCGATGTCATGATAGGGGTCAAAGAAGTGCCAATTGAAGCACTCATTCCCAACAAAAGCTACTTTTTTTTCAGTCATACCATTAAAAAACAACCCTACAACCGCGATTTACTCCGTGCGATTTTAGAAAAAAACATCACTCTTTATGACCACGAAACGCTGGTAGATAAAACCCATCAACGCTTGATTGGATTTGGCTATTATGCAGGCGTGGTTGGTGCTTATAATGGCATGCGAGCATTAGGATTAAAAGAGCACACTTTTAAATTACCTAAAGCGACCACACTTACGGGGCGTCAGGAATTAAATACAGAACTTGATAAAATTTCACTGTCTAATATAAAGATTGTATTAACTGGTACAGGACGAGTAGGGCAGGGAGCAAAAGAAATTTTAGACCACTTAAAAATTAAAAAAGTTTCAGTAGAAGATTTTTTAAACACCAATTTTACAGAAGCTGTTTATGTGCAGTTAGATGTATTGGATTATTGCGAACGCATTGATGGGAAACACTTAGGAAAATTAGATTTCTTTCAGCACCCAGAAGCCTATCGCTCAACCTTTGAGCGGTTCACAGCTGTGGCTGATATGTTTGTCGCCGGACATTTTTATGGAAAAGGGGCTCCTGCATTTTTTACCCGCGATCAAGCCAAAGCAGCCTCATTTAATTTAAAAGTTGTAGCCGATATTTCATGTGATATCGATGGACCTGTAGCTTGTACCATTCGACCCTCTACTATTGAAAACCCCATTTATGGGTACGATCCGCAATCCGAAACCGAAGTTGATTATAGAAACTCAAATGCAATTGCAGTAATGGCGGTGGATAATTTGCCTTGTGAATTACCAAAAGATGCAAGTGAAGGTTTTGGAGCTGCATTTGTAAAAGATATTATCCCTGCATTTTTTAATGGAGATAAATTGGGTATTTTAGAGCGTTCTAGAATGACTAAAAATGGACAACTCACTCCAGCATTTTCTTATCTACAAGCTTATTTAGACGGAAACGAATAGCATCAAAAAAGCCTGTCTATTTAGACAGGCTTTTTGTAAAAAATAATGTAAAAGTAAAAGTTATACGATTTTAACGTTTACTGCATTCATACCTTTTCTACCTTCTTTTAATTCAAACTCAACTGCGTCACCTTCGTTAATCTCATCGATTATTCCAGTTACGTGTACGAAGTACTCTGTGTTTGAATCATCTTCTGTAATGAATCCAAATCCTTTAGATGCATTGAAGAACTTTACTGTACCGTTTTTCACTTGTATATAAATTTTAGAATACAAATGTACTATTAAATTTAACTTATTAGCGTTTTTTAATACTTTTTTAATATTTTATTTTGCTTTTAAAGTGCTCAATCCTAGAAGTCTATCAAAATTTGATTTTTTGTTAAATCTTCAAATACTTCGCGTTTTCGGATCAGATGTGCTGTTTCATTATACCACAATACTTCCGCAGGGCGGTAACGCGAATTATAATTACTCGCCATTGTAAAACAATAAGCTCCTGCATTTTTAAATGCCAAAACATCGCCTTCTGTAATCTCATTGATACGTCGGTTGTTGGCAAAGGTATCTGTTTCACAGATATAGCCTACTACGGAATAAAACCGTTGCTTTCCATCCGGGTTTGAAATGTTTACAATGTCTTGTTGTGCCCCGTAAAGCATCGGACGAATAAGGTGGTTGAATCCAGTATCTATCTGTGCAAAAACCGTTGAGGTCGTTTGTTTAATTGCATTTACTTTCGCTAAAAAGTAGCCAGATTCACTCACAATAAATTTACCAGGTTCAAATGCCAAAGTCAGATCCTTGCCGTAGTTTTCACAAAAGGTTTGAAAACGTTGTGTTAATTTTTCACCCAATTCCTCTATATTGGTTTCGATGTCATTGTCTTTATAAGGCACCTTAAATCCAGAACCAAAATCAATAAATTCAAGAGCATCAAATTGTCTCGCGACATCAAACAATATCTCACTCGCCTGTATAAATACATCAATATCTAAGATATCACTTCCAGTGTGCATATGAATCCCATTAATTGTCATGTTTGTGTTTTTAACAATTCGTAACAACAAAGGGGTTTGGTGAATAGAAATACCAAATTTTGAATCAATATGACCTACCGAAATATTGGTGTTTCCTCCCGCCATTATGTGGGGGTTTATTCGAATACAAACAGGTACCTTTGGGTGTTTGGCGCCAAATTGTTCCAATATCGAAAGGTTGTCAATATTAATTTGTACCCCGAGCTTCGCTACCTCTTCAATTTCCTCCAAAGAAACTCCATTGGGTGTGTATATGATCGTTTCAGGTTTAAACCCTGCATGCAACCCCAATTGCACTTCCTGAATTGATACCGTGTCCAATCCAGCCCCCAATTTATTTATAAACTTAAGTACAGAAATATTGGTCAGTGCCTTCGCTGCATAATTTACCTTCAAATGTTTAACTTTACTAAAGGCTGCTGTCAACCGTTTGTATTGGACCTCCATTTTATGCGCGTCATACACATAAACAGGACTTCCATAATCTTTTGCAATCTGTAATAAAGTGTCTTGATTCATTCGTTTTAAATTTTAGTAGTTATTATTTTTGAAGCGCCAAAATTAAATCTATTCTTTTGATGTACCATGAAAATAAAAAAATTATACTATTTTTACACAAAATGTTAAATAATAAACAAATTGAAGACAATTGCTTCGTGTGTACAAGAGATTTTAGTTTCAAGACCCTTTTTAGAAGAAGCACTCTCTCGTGAGATTATAAATTTTTCTGCTTTGGCCAAAGATTTAAATCCCACCATTTCTGAGATGCTACGCAAACCTGTAAAAGATGGAGCCATAATGATGGCCTTAAGACGTTATGATCCGCCAGCTAATGTAGAAAATACGGTACGAATAAAAAACGTATTTAAAAATTTAGGCGATATTACTGTGCGTTCAAATTTGAGTGATTTTACATTTCAGAACTCCAAGACCTTAATTGATAGTCATTCCAAAGTATTAGAAAAAATTCATACGAAACATCAAATATTTTATGCTTTCACTCGAGGGATTTTTGAAAGTAATATTATGAGTTCGACATCGGAGAAAGCAAGTATTTTGGAGGTATTTAAAAATGAAACGCTTATGGGTTCACAAGATAATTTATCAGCCATCAGTATCAATTTACCAGACGGTAATTCTAAAATAGTTGGATTGTACTATCAGATATTTAAGCGTTTGGCGTGGGATAATGTCACATTATACGAAGTGGTTTCTACCACAAATGAGTTTACCATCCTCGTTGAAGATCATTTAGTAGATAAAGCGTTCTCTGTTATAAAAGGTTTAAAAAATTAGTAGAAACTCTAAAATTAATTATCCTAAAATCAATGATAAAAATTATTGGTAAAACGCCTTAGGTTAATTACTTTTGGGCTCTGAAGTTTTACATGATTTCTCCTAGGAGGAACTTAAAAATAAATTTTTATCTAAAGATGAACTTACACGAATACCAAGGAAAAGAAATTTTAAGCACATTTGGCGTTAAAATCCAAAAGGGAATTGTAGTGAATACGCCTCAAGAAGCGGTTGCTGCGGCTAAAAAATTAACTGAAGAAACGGGCACAGGTTGGCACGTACTTAAAGCACAAGTGCACGCTGGTGGTCGTGGTAAAGGAGGTGGGGTCAAACTTGCTAAAAACCTAGAAGAAGTAGAATCGATTGCAGATCAAATAATTGGAATGCAACTCATCACACCACAAACATCTGCTGAAGGTAAAAAAGTACACCAACTATTAGTGGCTGAAGATGTGTATTATCCTGGAGAAACAGAAACAAGTGAGTTTTATATTTCAGTGTTATTAAATAGAACGTCTGGAAGAAATATGATTATGTATTCTACAGAAGGAGGAATGGATATTGAAACGGTGGCAGAAGAAACACCCCATTTAATTTTCACAGAGGAGATCGATCCTGCAACAGGAATGTTACCATTCCAAGCGCGTCGTGTGGCGTTTAACCTAGGACTTTCGGGAGCTGCTTTTAAAGATATGACTAAATTTGTAACAGCACTTTACACCGCCTATGACAAATCGGATGCGTCTTTGTTTGAAATTAATCCCGTATTAAAAACAAGTGATAATAAAATATTGGCTGTCGATGCGAAAGTAACCATTGATGATAATGCCTTATTCAGACATAAAGATTACTTAGAATTGAGAGACATTCGAGAAGAAAACCCTATTGAAGTCGAAGCCGGTGCACTCGGTCTTAATTATGTCGATTTAGATGGAAATGTTGGTTGTATGGTCAATGGAGCAGGTCTTGCAATGGCTACAATGGATTTGATTAAACAAGCAGGGGGTGAACCTGCTAACTTTTTAGATGTTGGTGGTACTGCCGATGCGGCGCGTGTAGAAGCGGCGTTTCAAATCATTTTAAAAGATCCAGAAGTCAAAGCAATCTTAATTAATATTTTTGGTGGAATTGTTCGTTGTGATCGTGTGGCTCAAGGAGTCATCGATGCCTACAAAAACATGGGAACGATCAACGTGCCAATTATTGTACGTTTACAAGGAACCAATGCAGACATCGCTAAAGAATTAATTGACAACTCTGGACTAGACGTTCAAAGTGCGGTTGAGTTTCAAGAAGCTGCTGATAAAGTGCAAACAGTGTTGGCATAAATAACTTCTTAAATATAAAGAATTAAAGTAGTCCAAGGGCTACTTTTTTTATATGCTGATTTGAAGCTTCAACTAGACTATATGTTAACCTTTCAAATCCTTTAGCTTTTTTTGATACGCCTTAATCTGATCTCTAAATTGTGCTGCATGTAGGAAATCTAAATCTTTTGCTGCGGATTCCATGAGTTTACGAGTATCCCTTATTTTTTGTTCTAACTCGGGGGCTGCTAAGTATGCATTTTCAGGTTCAGCCGCTTTTAGGGCTTCTTGTTCGTAGTAATAACTACTCACTGAATTTTTTGTGAGTGCATTATCTAAACTTTTATTAAGGGCTTTGGGCTCTAGTTTGTGTTTGGTATTATATGCAATTTGTTTTTCGCGGCGGTAGTTGGTTTCATCGATGGTTTTTTGCATGCTTTTGGTAATTTTATCAGCATACATTATGGCGCGTCCGTTGAGGTGTCTCGCTGCACGTCCGACAGTTTGTGTTAAGGAACGTGCCGAACGTAAAAACCCTTCTTTATCTGCATCTAAAATAACTACTAATGAGACTTCAGGAAGATCCAACCCTTCTCTTAATAAATTCACACCTACAAGAACATCAAAAAGACCTTTCCGTAAATCTTGCATAATTTCAACCCGTTCTAAGGTATCGACATCACTGTGAATATACCGACAACGGACTTGAATTCGAGTGAGATATTTAGTCAATTCTTCAGCCATTCGTTTGGTGAGGGTAGTCACTAAAGTGCGTTCATCTTTTTCGACCCGTTGCTGGATTTCTTCAATTAAATTATCAATTTGATTTAGACTTGGTCGAACTTCTATAATGGGATCTAAAAGACCGGTCGGTCTTATGACTTGTTCCACAAAAACCCCATCTGATTTTTCAAGTTCATAATCGGCAGGGGTGGCACTGACATATAAGACTTGATTTTGGAGACTTTCAAATTCTTCAAATTTCAAAGGGCGATTGTCCATTGCCGCTGGCAAACGAAACCCATATTCTACTAAGTTTTCTTTACGACTCCGATCACCACCATACATGGCGTGTACTTGTGAGATGGTTACGTGACTCTCATCAATCACCATCAAGGAATCACTTGGAAAATAATCCAATAAACAAAAGGGACGTGTACCAGGCGCACGACCATCTAAATAGCGTGAATAGTTTTCAATTCCAGAACAATAGCCTAATTCACGAATCATTTCCAAATCAAATTCGGTACGTTCTTTCAATCGTTTGGCTTCAAGATGTTTTCCAATTTCTTTGAAATAATCAAATTGCTTTACTAAATCATCTTGTATGTCTTTAATAGCGTTCTGTAAAATATCTGGTGAGGTAACAAACATATTAGCAGGATAGATCGTGATCGCCTCATAGACTTCAATAATTTTATTGGTATTCACATCAAAGGCTTCAATGGCTTCTATTTCATCTCCAAAAAAGTGAATTCTAAATCCATAATCTGCATAACTTGGAAACACATCCACGGTATCTCCTTTAATTCTGAAATTCCCGTGATTAAATTCGCCTTCGGTTCTCGAATATAAACTTTGAACGAGTTTATGCAATAAGGCGGTTCTCGAAATGACTTCATTTGTTTTTAGACTGATCACGTTTTTCTGAAATTCAACAGGATTTCCTATGCCATATAAACACGATACAGAAGCGATAACGATTACATCTCTCCGACCCGATAATAGGGAAGAAGTGGTGCTTAAACGCAGCTTTTCAATTTCTTCATTAATAGATAAATCTTTTTCGATATAGGTTCCTGAAACAGGAAGGTAGGCTTCTGGTTGGTAGTAATCATAGTACGATACAAAATATTCAACAGCATTTTCAGGAAAAAACTGTTTGAATTCTGAATACAGTTGTGCCGCGAGTGTTTTGTTATGGGCCAACACCAGTGTAGGGCGCTGAACTTCTTGAATGATATTGGCTACTGTGAATGTTTTTCCAGACCCAGTCACACCCAAGAGTGTTTGGTATTTTTCCTCGGATTCAATTCCAGCAACTAGTTGCTGGATAGCAGAGGGTTGGTCTCCAGTGGGTTTAAAATCAGATGTTAGCTTAAATTGCATAGTTGCAAAGCTAATGCAAAGAAAGCGCTAGAGCAAAGAGAGTCCAAAAATCTTTTTTAAAACAGCTTAATAATTCATATAAACCCAACCCGATTTTGGTTTTGAATTTGGAACCTTTAAATGCAATACATAAAAATAGGTTCCAACAGGTAATAAGTTACTCCCTTTGAGCGGTCCGAAATTGGATTTTCCATCCCATTGAAGCTCATTATTCCCCTTAAAAATAAGCGTTCCAAAACGATTAAATATTAAGAGTTCGTGTTCTAAAAACACATCATAGAGTCCGACTATATTAAACCAATCATTATAGCCATCTCCATTGGGTGAAAAACCCTGAGGAATGGTGGGTTCACAGTCACTCACCTCTAGGTTCACTGAAAAAATCTCATAACAAGGCTCAGCATCTAATCTGAAGTATATTGTTGAAATGCTGTTCGTATTGATGTATTGTGAGGGATTGACCAAAGGACTAAGGTCATTTATTAAATCTTCTAAGGATTGATAAAAAACAGCGGTTTCTAAATCAAACGAAAAGTCTATTTCATCCAAAGCATTTTGTAAATTAAAAACCGCTTCGTTATTGCCAAAATTACAACTGATTAAAGGACTTAAAGGGGTCGTTTCTGGAGATTCTAAAAACTCGATAGGGATTTCAGCCGTGTTGTTTGTTTCACTGATTTCTGTAACCACTCCAGTTCCTGTACCAAGATCATCCACAACTATTGTTAGGTTCATTGGATTTAAATTCGAAGGGGCTATTGTAAAACTAATCAGATTGGATTCGGAGCCATTAATAGGAATGTCGTTGCTAGTTTGTGCTTGTGCAACGAGGTCTGTTTCGGCATAAAATGCGATGGGGGTATTTGCAGCTAATAAATGTGTTGAATTTTGATTTTCTATGGTATATTCTATGGTTAATTCACGAGAATTACAGCGTAGATCAATAGAATTAATAGTCACACTCGCATCAGGTAACTGACTATTTAATACCGTGATAATATTATTTACCATCACTAAATCTTGTCCAGAAGTTAATTGAATGACAGCAGATGAATCTCCTACATTAATGGTGTTTTCTATCGGATAAACGTCGATGTCCATATTGTATAAATTGGAATCGTTTGTGAAACTATTGGTGCCGTTAAAAGCATTGTTTGCAGGGTTGAGAGGAGGATTACTGAGTGTAATTCCGTTCATTTGTAATACTTCATCCACTGCTAAACCGGCATCGCCTTCCCAAGCTATAAATCCGATTCTAGCACCATTAGTATCCATAACATTTAGGTTGTTTAATTCAATGGTAATAGTGTCAGGAACACTTTCTAACCCATCATAAACATTTAATTGATTTAGTGGAAGTGCAGGGTCTGAGTAAATAACGGTTATGGCCCATCCGGCAAAATTTGTTCCTGTAGAGCAATAGGCCGAAGAAATTTCTATTTGTTCTAAATTACTAAGTGTATATAGGCCGTTTCCCTCGGTTTGAATGAGTGTAGTTACATCTGCAAATGCAGCAAAAAATTGTCGTGAAGAATCTAATGTATAAGCGAAGGTTCGTGAAGGCGTAATATTGGTGTTATTCAGAGTTACATTAAAATCGCCAGAACCAGAGCCAGCCCAATAGAGATAAGCAGCTTCTATGGTTTGTGTAGTCGATAAATTTAATGTTGCTGAAGAAGCTGTGTTTATGACGCAGTTTACAGCACTGTTATTTTCGGAAGTATTCAGGGTGTTCCCAATTGCTGTATAATCCAAACGCCCATTTAATTGGTTGAATAGCGAAATGTCTTGCGCTAGTAGTAGATTAAAAAACAAAATACCAATACTTAAAAAAGCTATGTTTAATTTGTGTGTCATAGATTGAGTGCTACACAAATATATCAATTTTTAAGTATTATAATTCATCGCTTTAGAGTAAAATGGCCTTTAAATTCAAATTGTTCAGTTGGTGTTTTTATTTTTGCTAAAAACCAATAATCGGAAGATGGGGTGTTAACTCCATTAAAAGTGCCGTCCCAACCCGCACTGGAAGGGCTTAATTTGATAAGTAGTTTTCCAAATCGGTCAAAAATAGAGATCTCACTGTTTACTTGGTCTGGTGTATTGATACCATACACTTGCCAGGTATCATTATAACCATCTCCGTTAGGAGTGAAAAATTTAGGAAACCCAATTATAGCGATATTTTCTTTAACCGTCCCACAGTCATTTTTGTCTCTTACATAGACTGTATGATAGCCTGGAGTAACCTCAGAGAATACATTTGAGTCCTGATATCCCGTGAATTCAGAATCTAAAGCATATTCGTATTCACCTTCTCCAGAAACAAAAACAGTGACCGTATTATTTTCGACCCCATCCACAATTTCAATTGAGTCAAAAGTAGCAATGTTAGAAGGAAGTACCGTAATAGTTCTTAACGTAGAACATCCATTGGTGTTACTCACAGTTACCGTATAAATACCAGGAGTATTCACTTGAATTTCAGGAGTTGTTTCGCCTGTTGACCAATCGTAAAATAATGTAGGAGTAAATCCATTGATGATACCAGCATCTAGTGTAATGGGACTAGGAAACGTATTTAAGCAAATAACACGCTCCTCTTGAATAACGAGTTCTGGAAGTTTAAAAACCACCAATTCAACTCGGTTAATACCATGGCAGTCATTTCCATTTTCAACACGCGCAAAAATGGTTTGGTTATAAGGAGTTGTGTTGGTATAATTAGCTGCTAAAGGATTGACTTCCAAAAGTGCATCTTGGTAAGTTTCATAATAGTTTAGGGAGAAGGAGGAAGGCAGTCCCAAAAGTACTTCTGCATCAGCATTACTTAAAGTAAAATTAAAAAAACCATCTTCAGTTCCGTCTGAATCGCAAAATTCTAATTCTGTATCATTGGCAGTAGAGGTACTCACACTTAAAGTGAGTTCTGCAATATCAAAACAATTGGTTATGGTGTCTATAAGTTGTGCATATACAACCTGTGGATTTGAAGTGTTGTTAAAAGCTGTTCCATCAACATCATTAATCGAATTTTGAGCGGAGGTTAAGGTGGTGTAAAATTTCACTTCCCTGTTGGGGATTGTATTGATAAGGGTTTCGTTTATTTGTGTAAGATTAAAAGTTGTTAATCCGTCAAATACGCCATCAGTATCACATTGCACCAAAGCGTTGTCTGTTGCAATCGGGCGTGGACTGTATTCAATTTGAATGGATCCATAGCTAGTACAGCCGTTATCTAAAAGCACTTCAACACTATAGATTCCTTCGTTCTCAACCTCCAACTCAAAACCTGTATTTCCAGAAAGGAGGTTGCCGTTTTTAAACCATTTGTAAGACAAAACATTGTTTTGAAGGGCACTCAAGGTTAGGGTTTCATCGTCACATAAAGAAGTGTTTGTTGCTCTTAAACGGTCAATTCCTAAGTCTGTACCCAATTTAAAACTACTAGCTTCTAAAAACACAGCAGAATCGTAACGATAGTTTTGTTCATCTGCGATAACCAGTTTAACATGATAAATTTCATTAGGAATGATATTAGCAGTTGCAGTAAGAACTGCGGTTTGACCATTAAAATTAATAGGTGCTGAATTGGAATTCCAACCTCCAAAATACGCTTCATTAATAGGGGCGCATTCTCCTGGTACTCCAGAATGCACCGTGGTTACTTTTACGGGTGTTTGTGTTGTTGGGACTAAGGCAATATTTGTGTAATCTCCACCACTTTCTTTTCGAATTAAAAATCCAAATAAATCTGAATATTGACAAGTACTCGAATTATTTTCTTGGTATTCTTCAGAGGCAAATATATAGTTGAAACTAATTTGACTTGCTTGTGCTGAAAAATTAAATTCTATTAGTGTTGCATTGAGGGTATTACTTTCATTTAGAATCGTTTCTAAGTCAGAATCTCCTCCCCAATTCGAAGCATCATCGTCGCTTAAAGAGTCATTTGGACCCCCAACATTAGCTAGTTTTCCAGTACTTAAAACGATTCCTCTTTGAAAAGGAAAACTACTTCCATTGGCATCAAAATACCCGTAACTTTTTTCTGTAGAGTTAAAATCACCTCCAACGACATTTGTAACCACTAAATTCTCAATACAAGCACTGTTAATGAGCACATTTTCAATCAATTCTTGAGGGGTGTAGGCAGAACTGCTAACTTGAACATTTTGACTCAAAGCAGCGAATGAAAGGCATAAAAAAATAAATTGGTTAAACTTTTTCATAAACAGCAATACAAAGATACGTATTGATTTGTTATTACTTTCTTAAATTATTGAATCTAAATTAGTTATTTGAAATTGAAATCAACAACATAATTTCCTTTAAAAAATAAAAATAGTGCCCCAAGTAATTCTAATTGGAGTAGATAAGATATACTATAGATCTCGCTTTTTTAATAATTTATAAGATGAAAATATAAAAATAAGCGTCCATAAAATAACGATTATAATGTTATCAAAGTAAACGGCATAATCATAACTTATGTCCGTATTCGATGGAAATTTTGTCATCGCAACACGCTGAAAGGGTTGTTTTATGAGGTTTGACATTGAAGTTAGTGGGAAAAAGTTTTGTACTTTTTGAGCAATTTCATAACTGCTTTTCCATGCAATTAGACCTAAAACAATCCACTCTAAGATTAGATCAACAAACAAAAATGCTAATGCGAATGCAGATCGTTTTGCCAAGACCCCCAAAAATAAACAGAAAGAAAAGAATCCTACAAGTTTTACAAAATAAGCCACTAAAAACTCCATTTGTTGAATAATAATGCTAAACTCATTGTAACTTGAATATATCAATCCAAGTATTAAGGATATGATAAAAATAATCAGAGTTGATATGAGAGAGAAAAATACAATAACATAGAATTTAGACAAGATAAATTCTTTTTTACTCAATCCATCGATGAGGTTTTGTTTTAGTGTTTTATTGCTGTATTCGTTCCCAATCATTGAAACCACAACAATTGCAAAAAAGAATTTAAATAAGGCAGAAAAATAGGTAGTGATGTGCCATATTATAGGAAAGTTGAAAATTCCTAATTCGCCAAGTTCTAGTGTAAAAAACCCAAAAAAGTTAATTTTCACAGCCGATAAAAGAATAACACAAAGTGGTAAAATAAAGGATATAAATATCAGAATTTTACTCGTTTTATTGAGTAATAACTTTTGAAGTTCTAAGTCTATTAATCGTCTCATTTGTTGTCGGTTAATTGTAAAAATTGTTCTTCCAAACTTTCTTTTCGTTTGACCAAATGGCTCAAAACAATTCCATTTTTAAAAAGTAAACGGTTGAATTCTTCAGCTTCCATTGGATTTTCAAGAAAAGCTGTAATTAAATCGTTTTCTATTTTGGTATGAGAAAAATTGGGGTGTGTTTCAAGAAGTTTTAGCAAGTCGTCTCTTTGATGTGTTTTTAATTCAAAAAAACCATGACTTGAAATGAGTTCATCAACACGCCCTGAATAGAGGTTTTTTCCTTTTCTTAAAACAACCACGTGCGTACAGACTTTCTCGACTTCATCTAGCAGGTGAGAGGCCAATAAAATGGTTGTGCCCTGCTGGGAAATAGTTTTGATAATCTCTCTAATTTGATGAATTCCTTGTGGGTCTAAGCCGTTGGTGGGTTCATCTAAAATCAATATTTCAGGGTCATTTAATAGCGCTGAGGCTATGGCCAATCGCTGCTTCATTCCTAAAGAAAAGGTGCTAAATTTGCTGTGTTTTCGATCGTCAAGTCCTACAATTTTTAAAGTCTTTTCTATGGAATCATAGGATACGCCTTTTATTTTACAAACCAATTTAAGGTTTTGATAGGCGGTCATGTAAGGATAAAAATTTGGACGTTCGATTATGGCACCTACTTTTTTTAGTGCTTGATGTGTTGTGAGACTACCTCCAATCCAAGAAAAATCTCCAGCCGTTTTATTAACAACATTTAAAACAATTCCTAATGTGGTGGATTTTCCACTACCATTTGGTCCTAAGATACCGTAAATACTTCCTTTTTCGATGTCAAAAGAAAGATTGCTAACGGCAGTTAGTAATCCATATTTTTTAGTAAGATTTGAAATTTTTAGGATAGAATTCACATGTTTTGTTTTAATGAATCATAAATATAAGACGATGTTTTCTGACTATTGTTACAAATTAAAAAAATATAAGTTAAATTTGGAATTCAAGTTAACACATGAAAGACGATTTAAAAATATCCCTTAAAAAACCTTCATACCCTGTAAATACAGCCTTAAAGGGGTATTTGCAAAAATTTAATCGTACAGTTCGGTTGCCTATATTTTATGATGATTTACTTCGTTTTCAAGGGTCTGTAGAAGTGTTTGATAAAAATGATAAAGACACGTTATGGGTGCGTACCTATTATAATGAGTTTGATCGTAAAGAGATCGATTTAAGTTTAAAAAAAATATATACCAAGCTACATTCGGATGGAAATGAAGCCACAATCCCGCTGTTAAATGTAGATGCAATTGACTATTGTACGTTTGGAAATTCCAAACCATTTCGTATAAAAATTAGAAATATACTCAATGATAACTACGCCTATTTTTATGTCAAAAAAGCGGATGCTTCTCGAATTTATGGATTGGAACTTGAGCATATGTTATCTCCTCATAACTTGAATTTTTTAGTCTATGAAGACACCCTAATCGAAGAGCATATCAGTGGTATTCCAGGAGATGAATTTATTGAAACGATGCTCCCAAACTGTTCCGAATCAGAGAAGTCACAAATTGCAAAAGAATTTGTGAAATTCAATGAACGTTGTATGATTCGTTTGTTAGGAGATATGCGTTCTTACAATTATGTGATTGTACCCACACATGATTTTGATCATGTAGTTTACAGTATTCGAGCTATTGATTTTGATCAACAGTGTTTTGAAGGTAAATTTAATGTGTACCGTCCTCAGTTTTTTAAGGAGAATTTTAAAATGGTTGATTTAGTTACAGATAAATTTGAAAAGCAATCTATTAATCAATACAAACTCGAAGAACGTTCCATCGTTGCCAAACGTCTATTGAGTTTCAAAAACCGAGTTGACCAACTGATTCAGTGTATGGTTTTTGATACAATTTCTACCCCAGAACATGAAACCTTACTAAAAACAAAAATATTTGAATATACGCGCGATATCCGATTTAAAAAGAGTAAAAATATGGGTGAAATTTTAAAAAATTCTTTAAGATTTGTAAAACAAAATTACCAAACAGAAAACACAGGAATTTTCTTTTAATTCCAGTTCTCGTCAAAGTCTAGACGATCGTAATCATCCGTTCCATAACCGTCTTCAAATTCATCAAAATCATCTCCAAAATCTTCAGTCTCAAAAACTTTTTCGGGGGCGTCGCTTGGGACTTGTCCATGAACATACAATAAATTAGGATAATCCGTACCTTCCGCTTCTTCCACAATTTCTCCTAATTCAACCATAAAAGTCCACATACTCATAAAATCGTAGATATAAAGTAGTTTTGTACGTTCTTCAGAAACGACTGAACTAATAACAGTCTGACTCATGAGCTGGATATCACTTCCACCTTCGCTAAGATCAAATAAAGATATTTCTTCTCCTTGATTCCATTCATCATCACTCAAATAAAAGGAAGCCATTTCACTACCATCAAATCCAAAGGATTGTGTGATTGAATTATGTAAATCTTCGAGCGTATCGGTCTTTCTAATCTCAATATCTCTAAAAATATCCTCTTTGGTGTCGTTGTCTAAAACAACTCTAAATCTAAAAATCATAGGTTATTAATATAAAACAAATATAAGATGCATTTTTTTATGTTAGTAGCTTTTCTCTTTTTTTATGAAGGCATTCAAAAAGTATGTAACACTGAATTCCAAATAGGATAGAAGCAATGACTAAATGTAAGGGTTGACTCAAAAATGGGAAATCAAAATAATACATGAACACCCCAGAAGTTGCTTCTAGAATTACGCAATAAATGACTAATTTTATTTTATTGAATCCCAACGAGTATGCTCTGTTGAGATGCCAAAGATATCCGTTCAATAACAGGACTAAAATAGAGGTTGAACGGTGGATGTAAAAATTTAATTCGGGGGATGCCAACCAAAGGGACTTTTGATAACCCAATAGCTTTGTTTGTTCATCTACAAACTGTCTAACTTGAGTGCCTAAAATAATTTGAATTAATGAAAGAACAAGCGCCAAAATAAGAATATTATAAAAACGCTTTTGATATGTTTGTGGTTTATAGTTGGTTTTAGAAGCAAAAATAAGATACAGAATAAACCCAACAATTAGCAATGCCATCACCATGTGAATGGTGATTTTGTAGGGAGCTAGGTTAGAATCAACTACTGTTTTTCCAAGCCATGCTTGAAAGCCCATCCCAAACAAAGTGAGCACAGAAATAATAGGTATCCACTTGTTTTTTTTCCAATACCAAAATGCTAATACAGTGAAAATTAAGATAGGGATTCCAGAAAAAGCACCAATGAGTCTATTGATGTATTCTACCCAAGTATGAACAGGGTCGTAAGTCGTATAGTCGTGTTTGCTGTAAACTTCCCAATCAGAAGCGTCAAATTCGTTTCCAGAAATAAAATCAGTTTTGGCAACTAAAAAAGCTTCATGATCCATTAGAATCATCATTCCTTTTTCATAAGAATGATTTGCTTCAAATAATAACTGTGAACTTTCTGTAGGAGGGATGTAATATCCGAAACATTTTGGCCAATCTGGACAACCCATTCCAGAACCAGTCATTCGCACAATAGCACCTGCTACAATCACAAAGTAAATGAGTACTAAAGCAATTTTTGAGAACGTTCTAAATTTATTTTTCATTGGCTAGAGTTAATCCTAAATCAGTTCCTTTTTTTAACATTAATTCAAAGGCTTTTTCAGGGTCGTTAGGAATGATTCCTTCCAAAATAGCTTCTTTGATAAATTCTTTAATGATTCCTATTTCTTTGGATGGCTTTAAATCAAAGGTTTCCATGATTGTTTCACCAGAAATGGGGGGCTGAAAGTCACGTATTTGGTCGCGTTCTTCAACTTCAATTATCTTTTCTCTAACAAGTTTAAAATTGTTATGATATTTTTTAAATTTATAAGGGTTTTTAGTCGTGATATCTGCTTCACAAAGGGTCATCAAATCTTCGACATATTCTCCGGCATCAAAAACGAGTCGACGTACAGCAGAATCCGTAATATTTTCTTGGGCTAATACAATAGGTCGCGAACTCATAAACACGAGTTTTTGAACATATTTCATTTTTTCGTTAAGTGGCATTTTTAAACGCTTAAATAAATGATATGCCATTTTAGACCCCTTAAGCTCATGCCCATGAAAGGTCCAACCTACTTTTTTATCAAAACGTTTGGTGGGTGCTTTTCCAATATCGTGTAAAAGTGCTGCCCAACGAAGCCAAACATTGTCGGTGTGCTTACAAATATTATCAACCACTTCGAGAGTATGGTAAAAATTATCTTTATGCTTTTGACCTTCTTGAATATCAACCCCTTTTAAGTCTGTCAATTCAGGAATGATGCGTTGAAGTAAACCAGTTTTTTCAAGTAATAGAAATCCTACTGAAGGTTTGTCACTTTCTAATATTTTTTGAATTTCTACATTGATACGCTCATTTGTAATAATTTCAATCCGTTGGGATTGCTCTTTAATGGCATTAAATGAAGCAGTTTCAATGTCAAATTCCAGTTGGGTTGCAAACCGAATGGCTCTTAACATACGCAAAGGGTCGTCACTGTATGTAATTACGGGATCTAAAGGCGTTTTGATACATTTATTAGCCAAATCTTCGAGACCATTAAAAGGATCTAAAAGCTGCCCGTAGCTCGCAGAATTTAAGCTAATCGCCATCGCATTGATCGTGAAATCTCTTCGGTTTTGATCTTCTTCTAAAGTGCCGTCCTCCACAATGGGATTTCTGCTGTTTTCGTTGTAAGATTCTTTTCGTGCTCCTACAAATTCAAGCTCTACACCTTCATGTCGAATCATGGCAGTGCCATAGGTTTTAAAAATCTGAATTTTAGGAGTGTTAGGAAGGTTTTTAGCAACTCGTTTTGCGAGTTCAATACCGCTTCCAACCGCAACAATATCAATGTCTTTTTCACGACCGCGTTCCAATATAAAATCACGTACAAAGCCCCCAACAACATAACAGTCAACCCCAAGTTGATCTGCAGATTCAGAGACAACCTGAAATAGTGGCGATGTTAAAGCGTGCTTGTAGTTCATTATTTGTAAGGTTTACAAAACGTCTTTAAAATTATTTTCTGATAACTTTTACTTCGCCATTATTACTTAATTTAATAATAGAAGAAGGTTTAGCCGTTTTGTTTGTACGCTCCAAATTTACGACATAGTCTACACCTTTTAAAATATAGTCTTCAATTTCTTGAAAGGAATTTGGAGTTGGTTCACCAGAACTATTTGCGGATGTAGAAACAATTGGTTTTTTAAATCGTTTTAGTAATTCTGCACAAAACCCTTCTTTGACCATGCGAATGGCCAAGGTGTTGTCTGCTGCAATAAGGTTTTCAGAAACTCTCAAAGGTTTGTCGTAAATAATAGTGGTTGGTGCTGTGGCATGTTCTAAAATGCTATAAGCCGCTTCTGGGATTTCCTCAACATAATAGTTTAACATATTAAAATCACTGACCAAACAAATCATTGTTTTTTGTTCCTCTCGTTTTTTGAGTTTATATAGCTTTTCAACTGCAGTAAAATTGGTAGCATCACAGCCCAACCCCCACACAGTATCCGTAGGGTAGAGGATAAGACCGCCTTGTTTTAAAGTCTTTAGGGTATTGTTTAGTTCGTTTTGCATAATTAGTTGTTAATTTTAATAAGCTCGTTATATAAATTAAGCGTTTCTGTAACCATTTTTTCTTTAGAAAAATGACTTACAATATGTTTTCTGGCATTTATTGCAATTTTATGTGTTTTTTCTGGATTGTCAAAGGCATAAGAAATATAGCTTATAAATTCAGTTTGATTGTTTGCTATAAAGCCATTTTTTTGGTGTTCTATAATTTCTTTGGCCACCGGAATATTATTTACAATCACAAGCTTTTCTAGAGCCATTGATTCTACAAAAGCCAACCCAAAAGTTTCTCCATTTGTAGGTAAACATATTAGATTTGCTTTGCATAGTAATTTGGGTAATTCATAAAGTTGTTTGGTTCCATAGTAAGTGGTTTGCTTTTTAGCATCACCACTAAGAACATGTTCACATAAATAGTCCCAATAGGCTTTTCCTTTTCCAATGAGATGTAGGGAAGCTTTAGGATATAATTTCACAACTTCATTAAAAGTTTTAGCGAGTGTATTAACGCCTTTTGCGTCGGAGAGCGTGCCAAAATAAAAGATTGATTGGTCAATTGTTTCTATCGAGGAATCGGGAGAAAATACTTTTGTGTCAATACCATTGTAGATCACTTTATGAGTGTCAATAGAATACATTTTCTGAATTGCTTCAGCTGAGAATTCTGAAACAGCCACAATTTTAGATGCATTTTCTAGTGCTTTTTGCTCCATAAGAATTTTAAGGGATTCTTTTTTTTGACCTAAATAATAATGCCAAAACGCTCTAGACCCATGAAATCTAAGAACCAACGGAATGCTGGTGTCACAATAAGTTGTGTAGCCACTAAAAACAAATGATTCAATCACATCGATTTTGTTTTTGGATGCATAGGTTTTTAATTTGTTGGCTAAATATTTTCGTTCCTTTTTCAGGAAAAATAATTGTAACGAATCACTTTTCAATTTAGAACCTATTGATCGGATGAGCTCCGTCAAAAAATGCGCTTTTGAATATTTTTTTATGAAGTAAAAGTGGATGTTATGTTCGCTAAATTGTATTTTTTTTCTTGAAAATCCAAATACATATACGTCATGTCCTTTTTTCACTAAGGCTTCAGCAAGAACCTTTAAAAACGTTCCTACACCGCCACAGTCTGGCAGTTTTTCATGAGAATACTCGTTTGTGAATAACAGAATTTTCATGACGTAAAAACCGAATTTAGCTCCTTGTACATTTTCTCAGCGATGACCTTTTTTGTGAAATTGTCAATCAAGTATTGATAACCATTTTCTGTGAATTCTTTTTGTAATTCAGCCTTAGCCATTAAATACTCTACCTTATCTGCAAAATCTATGGGGTTGCCAACTTCCGCTAAAAGCCCCGTCTCGTTGTGTACGATTACTTCTGGAATCCCCCCTGCATTTGCTGCGACTATGGGAACGCGACAGGCATAGGCTTCTATCAAAACGCCCCCAGTTGGCTCATTGTTTGAAGTGAACATAAACAAATCAAATTCAGGAAGAATTTTTGGAATGTCTTTTCTGAACCCTGCAAAAACAATATGATCTTCTAAGTTTTTTTCGCTTACATAAGATCGAATGTCTTTTTCAAGACTTCCTTTTCCGACCAAAATATAAGTCGCTTTAAAGCTGTTTCGCTTCACTAATTCTTCAACGGCATCGATCCAAGTATAATGATCCTTGAAACCTGTAAATTCAGCAATATTACCTATGATTTTATGGTCTGTTGGAATGTTAAACTCTTTGTGTAGCAATCCGTTTTTTTCAGTTTTAGTAAATTTATTGACATCCGTTACACTGCCAACGACACACATTTTTGAGTGGTCTTTCACGGCAAATTTTAAAACATCTACGACTGGATTTGAAACACAAATTATTTTTTTTATGCCCTTATAATTGTACTTCCATTTTCTGAAAAAATTAGTGTCAACCCGTTTTATCAGAGTACGACACAGCACAAGATGAGCAGAATGTTTAAATATTAAATGAGAAATTACAGCGAGTGTATGCGCTTTGCTACTGTGTATGAATACGATGTCGATGTTATGTTCTTTAACAAATTCAGAAATTTGTTTCGCAACTTTGAAATTGTATTCTGAAGAAACATCAAGCCCCGTGACTTGCATTTTTTTCTCCATCGCTATGTCATAAACAGGGCTGTTTTTTGCACAGAGAATATATTGATTGTCAATACCTGGATTGTCTTCAAAAGCTTCGTATAAATAAATTATTTTTTGCTCATGACCTCTCCAAACTTTCGAGACTGTAATTTGTAAAAGTTTCATGTTTTGTGTGTTTTAGAAGTTAGTGCAAATTAATTAGAGTCGTTTATAACTTTGAATTTTTCCAATGTTGTCTCAATTTACTGTATTTCAGGTAGGTAGTTATGAATGTTTGC
>JABAYY010000039.1 GCA_018608765.1 Flavobacteriaceae bacterium | reverse complement strand
ATATCAAGTAAATTCTACAACATCAATTAATGATACAAAACTGCTAATTGAATTTAAAGGGTGACACCTCTTAAACAAATGGCATATTGTCTTAAGTAAGTTTATATAATGAAAACAAGCTTTCAAAAATAATAATAAACAATAGCTCCTCCAATAACACAACCTTTAACAAAAGCAAACCAAAGTGCCCAATAATTACTTATTCCTAAAGACGTCAAAGTTTTTTCAGTAAGTTTCTTATGCCAGCCCATAATAAATATATTTAGATTTAAATACAAGGTAGTGAAAAAGATATTTAAAAACATTTTTATGCATTTATCTAATAATCAATACAAACAAAAGCTATATCTTAGTTTACAGTTAATTCCTATGGTTTCCTATACCAGTCATGAAGAGCCAATTACAATTGCTTTACCAAAGGTAATTGCTGCTGTTTGTAGGCTTGATGGGAACAAGCTGATAATGTATGTAATGCAAGAGTAGAAGGAATTACGGTATTTACAGGGTGTGGCCTTATTGCGAAAAATAATTAAAAAGAATGGGCAACTGAATATCAAAAATAACAAAGTGAAAAGCTAAAGGGTTAAGTAATCCATATAGCACTCAAGAAATCAAACAACAAACATAAAAATGAAAGAAAGCAACATCATATACCCTGATCAAGCTTTACAAAAAAGTGAAAATATAATTTAGTAAGCCTCACTGTCGTTTTAAAAGTTCTGTATATCAACTTAAATAATACATATATGTTAGTGTATTATTTGCAATTTACTAGTAAAATTAAATTAATCTTATAATTAAATGATAAAGTACAAACTATTCACAACCATATTTTTAGGTATTTTCTTTACGTTCACAGGATTTATTGACGCGCATACAGGGACTCACGCAGAGAGTCATGTAAAGACATGGCATTTAAGTGAAGATAATTATACATTCAAAGCGGATTATATCAAATTAAAAGAGGGTGTTGTTTTTCTTAAAGACCTAAGAACTGGAACCGTTTCTGAATTTCAATTGACTGATTTTGCAATGGAGGATCAACTTTTGATACTTAAAAGACACGAATTGACTGCACATATTAATGCCAATCTAGCAAAACCAATCCCAAATAAAGGAATTAGTTCAGGATTAAAAATTTCTAAAGGAAATGCAAGCCTTGGCTTGGTATTACTTTTACTACTGACAGTTTATTTGGTGTTCTACTGGTCAAACACAAAACGTAAAAACATCTTAGTGACATCTTTATTTTCATTATTAATTTTCATAACATGTTCAGGAGAAGAAGATCCAATTCCTGATGCTCCTGTTGATACAGTTGTTAAATTCACTTTGCAAGTAACTTCCGAGCTTGGTGGAAGCGTAAGTTCTTCTGGGGGTACCTATGATCAGGGAAGATCTATTTCAGTTACAGCTACTCCAGATCCAGAATATGTTTTTGTCAACTGGTCAAATGGTTCTACAGACAACCCCGTAACCGTTTTGGTGAATTCTGATCTAAGCATTGCAGCAAATTTTGAAAAAAGAAAATACCCATTAACGATAACTATCGCTGGAGAAGGAAGTGTTTCAGAGGAAATTATATCTGCTGGAAAATCCACAACGGAGTATTCTTCAGGATCTATTTTACAACTTACGGCTAGTCCAACCGAAGGATGGAGTTTTTCTGGTTGGAGTGGAACAGTTTCAAGTACTGAAAACCCTATCCAATTGACCGTAGATGAAGCAAAATCAATAACTTCAACTTTTCAAGAAATTCTTCAAGATAACACGGACAACACATCTACCGACTCTACCCTTCTGTCAAATATTCAATCACATTTTGCAGCCTATACAGGTGTAAGTATTAGCGCCGATGAAGAATATTTTTACATTGCATCTTATAGCTGGCCAGAACATGATATGGGTAACGGAATTACGTCATGGCAAGAACAAGTGCCAATCCCACAAAATTATCAAGGAGAAAATAGCTGGGCTATTCCTTTGAACCCCGTAATGGCAGACGCTCCCTTAGACACTTCTGAACATCTTTTGAAAGGAGCTTTGGCTGTTGCAGTAAACGGAGTCCCTATTTTTAATGTTTTAAATAATCGTTCAGAAAATGCTTTTTTAATTGGAGAATTAGACAACTGGGGAGGACATTTTGGTCGAGGTGATGATTATCATTATCACATGATTCCAACACATTTAGAAGATGAAATAGGTACAGACACTCCATTAGCGTATGCCCTTGATGGCTATCCTGTTTATGGTTATACAGATGAGGCATTAGATGATGCTTTTGGGCGTTTAGATAGTGATGGAAATTACCGTTATCACGCCAGTTTAACAGTTCCTTACTACATCCCCTTAATGAAGGGTGAAGTAACCTTAGATCCAACTACTACAGCTCCAGAAGATCAGATAATCCCTCAGGCGATTCAAAATGCCGTTCGCCCTTCAAATACATTCAGAGGGGTAAATGGAGCCGTGGTTATCGGAATTACAGAAACAGGTGAAAATGCCTTTTCTTTTGAATATGAAGTTTCTGGAACTAGATACTTTGTTAATTATAGTTGGGATGACAATTGTCAATTCACCTATACCTATGTTGATGAAAATGGTGGAACAACAAATTTACCAACAAATGGAAGTATCGATACTGGTACTGGAAATACAGAAATTTTTAATAATGTTAGTTTTTGTGCAGATGTTAGTTTGGGTGAAGGTGGAAGTAGTGCTTCGAATAATACAACCGATGATTCCGATACCTCAGGCGCAACAGGTAGTGATGACACAATTATAGGATACAGTGTTACTTCGACGAATTCGAATTTCACTCTATCCAGTATTGCAATAGACACAAACGGAGCACTATTAAGTGATTATCAATGTGAAGAAAAGGTCAACGGATCAGAAAATTCAATTCCTATTTCTTGGTCGAATGTACCGGAAGGAACAAGCTCCTTGGCGATAACCATTCATGCCTACACCAATACTGCCGTGGTTCAAACAAATTCCTATCTTACACTTTGGGGCATAGGCCCTGATGTCACAGAAATTGCCTACGGAGCAGCAGATGATGGTGATTGGTTTATGGGACCCAACAAAGATGGGGCTGGAA
>JABAYY010000053.1 GCA_018608765.1 Flavobacteriaceae bacterium | reverse complement strand
CATTTACATTACTAATAATTTCATTATCTACTTTAAGCATAAATACACAAATACGTTTGGAAGAAGAATTTTTGAAACGTGAATTAGGAAATGAATATAAAAAATACGCAAAAAAAGTAAGACGATGGATTTAATAATAAACTTAAAATTGCCAACGCTTAAAGCCATACACATTTACAGTCGCATCATCCAAGCTTCACCAAAACTGTAAAAGAGTATGTCTTGCCAACGCTCACATTTGAACTAAATAACAAACATCGAAAAACCAAGCTGAACGTGAAAAGCACTATGCACAACAACGTGTATAAAACATAGCTATTATAGGCTTTCCGAGAGGTTTTTGTATATTTATAAAGTACGCCAAATTTTTAATTTTGTATAATTGAAAAAACAAAATTAAATATAAAAATTAAAAATTCGGCTCGTGCATAATCCGAAAAGTTAGTGTCTTTTTATACGCTACGTTTCATACACAACAACGTTGTACAACATTTGATGAAACACAAAACGATAATATTAATAATCGGACTTTTAGTTCTGATTTCTTGCTCTGAAAAATCGGAATTTCTAAATGACTGCGAATGTGAAAAAGTCAATTTAGATAGTGATGTTACTTTGTTTGGAATGGAACATCGATATTCAGTTAAATTACCAAGCAATAACTGGAATCCAGAAATTACTAATAATGGAATTAGTGCTGGAATTTTCGAAGGAAATGCTTTTAAATATTTCGGACTTACAGAAATGGGAAAAGCAAAACCTTGGATGACCCTTGAGGAGCAACAAAAGGATGTTGAAAGCAAATATGACGTAATTGAAAATGGAATTACAGACGTTTTTGAAAAAAAGGCGATTTGGAATCTCGTAGAAGAAAAATTCGATACGATTCCAATTATTGGATTATATGTAACAGTTGAGCATCCAACAGATGATTTATTCTACACTTTAAACCTTGCAGTTTCAAAAAACAAATACGGTAAAAAGGAATTGTGTGAACTTGAAAACATAATCAAGTCGTTTAAAATAGAATAAAAAAACGTTGTACAACACCGTGTATAATTCATTGCTAGTTATAGCCTACTTACGAAAGTCCTCGCGGACTTTCTATCTGTGATTTATTTGCTAAATTAGTTGCTGAAACACGCAACTAACCATACACAACAACGTTGTAGCTAATTATGACCCGTCCTGAAATAAGGCTACATAATTTAACACAATTATGTATAAAAACGACAGAGTGACCAGAAGGTATTCAGAACCTTTTAAACTGAAAATTTTAGCCGAACTTACAACAGGAAAACACAACAAATATCAACTTGGTAAACTTTATGGAATTGCTCCTACCACCATCAATGAGTGGATTAAAAAGTATGACCGTAAAGACCTTATGAACACAAGAGTTATGATAGAAACTAATGATGAAATATCACGTATTAAAGCACTTCAGAAAGAGATTGAACAACTAAAAAAACTTCTTCTTAAAAAAGATTTAGACCAAATGGTTGATGAATCTTACCTGGAAGTAGCTGCTCAAAAACTAGGCTATAAAAATGTTTTAGAACTTAAAAAAAAACTAAATATTTAGCTTTAACAGTAGCAGTAAGTAAAAACAAAGGATTTACTTCTATTTCTAACATTTGCGAATGTTTTAATCTCAAAAGAGATGCTTATTATAAATACAAAAACAGAGCTGATAAACGTATTATTATAGAGCAAAAAATAATTCAAATTGTTAAGAAAAGACGTAAATCCTTACCTAGAGAAGGCGTTCGTAAACTGATCAAATCCTTAGACAAAGAGTTTGAAAATAAAAACCTAAATGTAGGCAGAGACACTCTGTTTAAAGTACTTAGACAGAATAGCATGCTAACCTTAAGGAAGAAATATAGCTGTAGAACTACGAATTCTTATCACCGATTTTATAAGTATAATAACATCATTAAAGACATGAAAATCACAAAACCCAATCAAGTATGGGCATCAGATATAACATACATCAGAACTTTAAATGGATTCTGTTACCTAGCACTCATAACAGACATGTATTCTCGTAAAATTGTAGGATATGACCTGAGTGATAGTTTAGAACTTAAAGGCTGTGTGAGGGCGCTAAACAAAGCGGTATATCAAGCTAAGAACATTGAAAATCTCATTCATCATTCTGACAGAGGCATTCAATATTGCAGTAATGTATACACACAAATCCTTAAAAAAAAGAAAATTAACATCAGTATGACTGAACAAAATCATTGCTATGAAAACGCACTAGCTGAAAGGGTTAACGGAATACTCAAAGATGAATTTTACCTTGACCAAACTTTTATGAACACAGCACACGCAAAAAGAGCTGCAAAAAATGCAATTAAATTATATAATGAAATAAGATTACACTTATCTTTAGATTTTAAAACACCGAATATGATATATCAATTATCAGCTTAAAAATCAATTTTAACCTGTAGCCATATTTCAGGACGAGACAAAACCAAACTTTATGGAAATAGGAAATAAATTGATAAAACTTAATTGGAAATTTAGAATTGTGTCAGCAATTTTAACTGGACTTTTATTTATTGGAATTATGTGTCTTATGGATTATTTCTTAGATGGAGAATTTCAAAGTCTGAATAGTTACTTGTTTCAAGGAATATTTTTCGGAATTTTTATGGGAATTGGATTTCCGTATGTAACGCAAAAATTCGGAACAAAATTCACTTCTAAAATCGGAAAAAACATTAAACCTGAATTGGCACAAGACGAAAATATTGAAATTGAAGGTCCCGCAAACTTATTCCGTGGAATGGAAGGTGTTGGTGGAAAATTGTTTTTAACTAATAAAAAAGTAGTTTTTAAATCTCATAAAATAAATATCCAAAAAGGACAAACTGATATTCTTTACGAGAATATTACGGAAATAATAAAAAGAAAGACAGCTAAAATAATTGACAACGGAATTCGAATAAAAACCAATGGAGGAAATGAATTTGATTTTGTTGTTAATGAACGAGAAAAGTGGATTGAAAAGCTGAACGAAAAAATAACGCACTACAACACCGTGTATAATTAATTGCTTGGTCACTGCCGACTTACGAACATTCCTGCGGAATATTCTATCTGTGATTTATTTGCT
>JABAYY010000037.1 GCA_018608765.1 Flavobacteriaceae bacterium | reverse complement strand
TATTTTAGACAAGTGTTTTTAAAAAACAATCAAACAAAATTAAAAAGAAAAATGATGGTAGTAAGTAACTTTGAAAATAAAGGTTTCAAAAAAAAAAACAATAATTAATATTTCGATTTACTTCAACTGGGATATTCTTTTTGACAGGCTTGAAAAATTTATTATTTTATCAAATCATCGTCTTGCCTCAACTGCACGCATAATTTCTTTTTGGCTCCAAATACAGGAAGGTTTGGAACCTAAGGCCCGGCCTACCTTGTAATCAATAGGACCGTAATCTAAATCTAAATTCAAATGTATTGAATCGCTCAGCTGTTTGAAGTCTTTGAGCCATTTGTTGTTTTTTACAAAGTTAATTTTATGTAAGGCTCCACTGCTGTAATCAAACGCTTCTGGAATAGAATCTTGCGCTACATAAAACAGGAAGGTTTCTGCGATGTCTTCTCCGCTATTCGTTTCAGCATAGGCAGTAACCGCTACTGGTTCAAAAAATTCTTGTTCTTTGTAAAAGGCTTTATTGAATTCTGCAAGGACAGCGTCAGAATTCATACAGCCGTAAGGATCATCATAAAAGGTTGTACAACTAGCCTGTTCACTTATCTGTGTATTGATCTGATTATGATAATTTAAGGTTAAAATGTGTCCCAATTCGTGAACTAGGGTATTTCCAAAATAACCATTCTCGTTGTACGAAATTGGCTGCTCTAAATCGCTGTCTAAGAAACCATAGGCTAAATTCATATTCAAAACCCAACGGTCCGAATCATCCATATAACCGACTCCTAAATTATAAACAGATCCCAGTGTAGTGTTTTCGGTATCATACTTAGCACTGAACTCTACTACGGGAACTGGGGAAGATTTAATCAAGAAGCGAATATCATCGAGAAGTTCTTGTGGTAAACCGCCCTGATCGATCCAAGCTTTCTCTTGTGTAGTGGAAACCGTTCGCGAAATATTCTTTAGTTTGAAATTTGAATTATTCTCAATAGTAAAGGTCATAAATCCTTCAAAATATTGAGTGTTTTCTTCGTTGTCTAGTACCGTGATTTTTACATCAGCTATAGCCTCATTGGAAAGGGTAATGCCGTTCGAAGGATTAGGTGTAATTCGAACCCACAAGGATTCATGAACTTCAAGTTGCTCATCATTTACTGTTGAAAAACGAACCTGAAGAGTTGTACTTTCTTTTGGAAAAGCAACTGAGCCATTGGAGACCGATGCCCAGGTCGATCCGTTATTTACACTAAACTCTAAATCGGTTGAATAGTCTTCTGGATTGACAACATTGATGAGTTCATCGGTGTGTTGTTCAATCGATATGGCCAATTCTTCAGAAAGTTTTTCGCTCAGCTGTAAACTTATTACAGCTGGATTACCCTCTTCAACTTCAACAGAAGGTGAACTAACAGATAAACTGGTGTTTAAATTCATAAAAGGAGGTTCAACAACTTCTGGCGCAACTGGGTCCGGTGTTGGTGTAGGCGTGTCTTTTGAACACGAAAATAGAAATAAGAAAAGTGCCACTATTGGATAAAGTCTTCTTGTTTTCATAAGTTCAGATTTAGGTTAAGTTATTCTAGTTTTGGATGAGTTGATCTAGGGTATTCATAAGCGATTGCAGTTCTTTGGGGATGTGCTGTGGGCCATTAATTTCAATTGTTGTTCCCTTAAGTTGTAGCTTGATTTTTTGAAGATCCAGCTCCCCTTTCCTCCCATAAAAAGGATTTAATTCTTCCGTGGATACAGCATCGATTTGACTGCATATTTCTTTTTCAATCGTAGCTGGAAGTTTTATTGAGGAGGTTTTACCTTGTGAAGTATATACAAAAAAAGTTGTGCCTCCCTTCTTTACAAAACTCAGAGAATAAGAAACACAATCTCCTAAACAGGGAGACTTGTCAAGCGTTAGTGTTGTGATTTTTTTTGATGATGCACAAGAACAACTCATCAAAATCAGAAAAGTGTACAGTAGATTTTTCATACGACATGTCTTAAAACTTGGGGTTATACATTTAAATATATAAAATACAGAACAAAAAGACAACTTAAACGTATGTTTTTTTTGACCAAATCAAGTAACCCAAAAAAATCAATCTGGAACATATGACTTCCTTAGTCAGGAATACAGAATCTGATAAGCTGGCTGTAGTCAATCCAAGTGCGTTTTGAGCATACAAAACATTAGAATAGTAAATCACAAGGGCGATCAAAACAATTGTTAAATCCTTCGGGGCAAATGGTTTCGATGCAAGGCTCTTCATTTTCTTCCTTAACACAGCTAACGCATAGCAGAAGCAAGCAGAACATAATGAATGGTTTCATAGGTTTAAGTTTTACTGATTAGATAAAGGTTTTTCTTATTGTATTTCTTTAGAACACTCGGCATAAAGCCCTTATGGAAGTGGGTTGCTGAGCCTGTCGAAGTACCCACAACAGAATTTGAAACATCTGGTCCAGATTTTTCCTGTTTTAGGGATGCTAAGCGATGATTTTTGTCTTTGATGGGGTGTAGGTTCATTTATTTTTATTTTTGGTAAGCTTGGGGAAGCCATAATTTCACTTTCTAATTTACGTTTTATTTTTAAAATGCAAATTTTAGTACATTACCCGCACATTCCTTTTACCATTTCATTTCCTTAAAGTAATCGTTTTTATTTTTTATTTTATTTGCTTGATAAACACTCATAAGAGCGTAAACAAGACCAAAAACAAAGATTATCTTAATGATCAAGCCTCTTGCAATGGTCATCGGATCGCCAATGCACTAAAAAAATAAAGCGAGAGCAGTAAGGTTAATGAAATAGATATTGCACGAAAAGGTTTTTTAGAAGCGTAAAAGCCAAAGCCAATAAAGACAAGTCCTAGCAGTAAATCCAACACATTAACGTTTAGAGTTGGGTTAAGACTAAGAAGGACTAAAAAATAGAGAACATTGATACCACCAATCACCCAAAGAATTTTTTGAGCTCTTTTGATTTTGTCTTTAGTTTCTTCAATAATCAATTTTTTCCTAAATAACTGCCCAACAAAAGTGGATTTATCCTTTTCAGAGGCTGAAAATGGATATTCGCATTTTGAACAAACTTTTGGTTCAAGAGCATAGCTAGTATTGCAAATGGTGCAGACAACTGTAGTTTCCATAAGTAGGTTTTTTAGTTTTAGAGTTTAAATTCAACAGATTTGTAACTTGAGGTGGATAAAGAAGCCATTTTAAACGATTTGAGG
>JABAYY010000017.1 GCA_018608765.1 Flavobacteriaceae bacterium | reverse complement strand
TCGTAGCTTTTGATTTGATTACTTTATCACGCTTCTTTTGTTCGTAAAGAAACTTTTTATAATCCATTACCTTACATACAGGAGGAACAGCATTAGGAGAGATTTCCACTAAATCAACCTCTTGTTCTCTAGCAATTGCTAATGCTTGAGATAAGCTGTATACACCAACTTCAACATTATCACCAACAAGTCTTAACTCCTGTGCGGTGATTTTTCTGTTGATCTTATGTTGATCTTCTTTAATAATTCTTAGAGGTCCTCTGTCTCTTCTTCTACGTATTGCTATGGCTTTATATTTTAGTTAAACTTAAAATTCTTTTAATGTTTTTTTAATTTCTTCTTTTATAATTGATGTAAACGATTCCACATTAATCGTGCCTAAATCATCTCCTCCGTGTTTTCTTACACTTATTGTTCCGTCGAGTTCTTCCTGTTCACCAACGATAATCATATAAGGGACTTTTTGCATTTCTGCATCCCGAATTTTCTTACCCATTGTTTCATTTCTATTATCTACGAGGGCGCGAATTTCGTTATTTTCTAGCGAATTTAAAACTTTTCGAGCGTATTTTTCATATTTCTCACTAATTGACAGGATAATTACTTGTTCTGGCATCAGCCAAAGCGGAAAATTACCGCCCGTATGTTCTAATAATATGGCAACAAATCGCTCCATGCTTCCAAAGGGCGCACGGTGAATCATTACAGGTCTATGTAATTCATTATCAGCACCTTTATATGTTAGGTCGAAACGTTCAGGTAAATTATAATCAACTTGAATTGTACCGAGTTGCCACTGTCTTCCAAGGGCATCTTTGACCATAAAATCTAATTTTGGACCATAAAAAGCAGCTTCACCAGTTTCTATAATATAATCCAAGCCTTTGGCTTCGGCAGCATTGATAATCGCCTGTTCTGCTTTGTCCCACACATCCGATGCACCTATGTATTTATCCGAATTTTCTGGATCTCGTACAGAAACTTGGGTTGAAAAATTTTCAAAGCCTAGTGAGCCAAACACATAAAGCACCAAGTCTATAACGTTTTGAAACTCTTCGTTTAACTGATCGGGGGTACAAAAAATATGCGCATCATCTTGCGTAAACCCTCGAACCCTTGTCAAACCATGTAATTCACCACTTTGTTCATAGCGATATACAGTTCCAAATTCTGCAAATCGTTTGGGTAATTCTTTATAACTGAATGGTTTTGCATTATAGATTTCACAATGGTGTGGACAGTTCATTGGTTTTAGTAAAAACTCTTCCCCATCTTTTGGCGTTTGAATACTTTGAAAACTATCTGCTCCATATTTTTCGTAGTGTCCAGAAGTAACATATAATTCTTTTTGGCCAATGTGGGGTGTGATCACCATTTCATAACCCGCTTTTTGTTGAGCCTTCTTTAAAAAATCTTCTAAGCGCGATCGTAAAGCAGCTCCTTTTGGCAACCAAAGAGGTAAGCCTTGACCTACTTTTTTGGAAAAAGTAAATAACTCTAACTGTTTTCCTAACTTTCTATGGTCTCTTTTTTTAGCTTCTTCTAAAAGGATTAAATATTCGGTGAGTTCTTTCTGTTTTGGAAATGAAACCCCATATACTCTGGTTAATTGTGTGTTATTTTCATCACCTCTCCAATAAGCCCCAGCAACACTTAATATTTTTACAGCTTTTATAATGCCTGTATTTGGAATATGACCTCCGCGACATAAGTCTGTAAAAGAAGAATGATCACAAAATGTGATTTCACCATCTGTAAGGTTTTCAATTAATTCAATCTTATAAGAGTTTTCTTCATCTTTGTATTTTGAAAGCGCATCTGCTTTAGATACAGATTTAATTGAAAAATCATGCTTTCCACGTGCGATTTCGATCATTTTATCTTCAATGCGTTTGAAATCTTTATCGGAAATCACTTGGTCGCCCAAGTCCACATCGTAATAAAATCCATTATCAATTGCTGGACCAATAGAAAGTTTCACTCCTGGAAATATTTCTTCTAGAGCTTGTGCAAGCACGTGAGAAGATGAATGCCAAAACGCCTTTTTTCCTGCATCATCCTTCCATGTGTACAGTGTTAGGTTGCCATCTTCGGTTAATAAAGTGGAGGTTTCAACAGTAACATCGTTAAACTTAGCCGAAATAACATTTCTAGCGAACCCTTCACTAATATTCTTAGCAACATCTAATACAGTAAGGTTTTTTTCAAAGGACCTTACACTTCCATCAGGTAATGTAATGTGAATCATAATTCAATTTATAATAAGACACAAATATAGGGTGTCCTTTTTAGTCTGACAATAACATTTAATTTTTTTATTTTTTTTATCGTTTTTAAATTAAAATTCATTAGTTTTGAGTTAGTTACCCTAAATACCTACTTAGATAATGAATTCAAAAACTCCTAAATCAAGGTTTCTTTTTTTCGTATCCTGTTTGATGGCTCTTTTGCCTACACAATATCAGTATTGCTATAGGTTAGATATTGATGCGTTTTTATCTCAACTTAAAATCACCAAAAATCTAGGAAATAAAATCCACCAATTTTTCAGCCGATTTTGTTAGAACTTCTACCATGAATGTAGGAACTGATACCGTAATTAGTGATATCAATGTTGCAATTAATGTACAGCACTCGTTATCTGCAGATATTGAATTGAAATTGACTTCTCCTAGTGGTACTACAATTACATTATTAAACTCTAATACATGTCCAGCTGGGGGAGATATTGCTGTCACCTTTGATGATCAGGATCTGCTTTAAGCTGTAGCTCTTCAGCACCTGCTGTTTCTGGAACCGTGATGCCATTTCAGGCCCTGTCTGCCTTCAACGGAGAATCGCCCTTAGGAGATTGGACTTTAACAATTACAGATACTGCTCCAAGTTTGAACGGGGGGGAATTTTTAAATTTTAGTCTCGATATATGTGGAGTACTCCTCGGACTCTCTAAACAATCACTTGACGATTTTGTAGTCGTCCCCAATCCTTCTGCTGGACAGTTTGACTTTAAACTCCCTACAGGATTCAATGCGGATGTAAAAGTTTTAGTCCATGACCTTCATGGTAGAGCCATATATAATAAAGTATTTACAAATCAACCACAACGCTTCCATACAATCATTTTAGATGCTGTGTCTCAAGGAATGTATTTCTTAAACGTTTCCGACGGAGTTCGTACTGCGATAAAGCGAATTATTATTAAATAATTCACTACACTACTATTAAAAAAGTCTTAGTGAATCGTGCTAAGACTTTTTTTCTTATAAATTTCATTTTCTAATGTCTTGTAATTCAGAAGATAAAAGGGATTGTAAAAAATA
>JABAYY010000048.1 GCA_018608765.1 Flavobacteriaceae bacterium | reverse complement strand
CGCTTTCCAAGCGTGCGCCTTAAGCCACTCGGCCACCTCTCTAATTTGCTTTTTTTAGCAGCCCAAATAAAGAAAAAATAGTTTGATTGATGAAATTTTTAAGGCCTAATTTTAGGATATTTCTCCACGAAGACTTGTTTCAAAAACTGTTTTAAACATGTTTTTTGGCGTTTCAAGACCCAGCATGAACATTAATTTTGTGATTGCAGACTCCGTTGTCATGTCCTTTCCAGAAATAGCACCTAACTTTTCGAGAAGTTTTCCAGTTTGATATTTATTCATATGCACACTCCCCCCAGCACATTGGGTGACATTAATAACAAAGACGCCTTTAAATAAAGCCCTTTCAATGGCTTCTAAAAACCAGTCTTCTGTAGTGGCATTACCACTCCCATAAGTTTCAATTACAACCGCTTTGAGCCCTGGAATTTCTAAAATCGATTTTAAGATAATTGGTGTAATCCCTGGAAATAATTTTACAAGGACAATATTTGTGTCCATATGTTTATGAACAACCAATCGAGCCTGTGAATAATTTTTATGCAACAACTCATGATTAACCTTTAAATGTACTCCAGAAGTAATGAGTGCTGGAAAATTTAAGGAAGCAAACGCCTGAAAATGTTCCGCATTAATTTTGGTGGTACGATTTCCTCTATATAGCTTATACTCAAAATACAGTCCGACTTCCTTAATCACGGGTGTGTTGTTGTTTTGCAGTGCTGCAATCTGAATGGACGTGATTAAATTTTCTTTGGCATCTGTTCGCAAATCACCAATTGGCAATTGTGACCCCGTAAGGATGACTGGTTTTGCAAGATTTTCCAGCATAAAACTAAGTGCTGAAGCGGTGTAACTCATCGTATCACTACCGTGAAGCACGACAAAACCATCGTGAGACAGGTAGTTTTCTTCTATAATTGTGGCAATTGCAATCCAGTGAGATGGATTCATATTGGAAGAATCTATTGGCGTTTCAAAAGAAACGGTGTCAATGTCACAATCTAATAAATTTAGTTCTGGAATTTTTTCTATAAGAGAGGCAAAGTCAAATGCCTGTAAGGTTGCTGTAATTGGATCTTTAATCATTCCAATAGTTCCACCTGTATAAATTAATAGTATTTGAGGTTTCATTTGATTTATAGTTTAAAGACAGCCTTTGAGTTCTGAGTCGTAATCTCTGCAATATAGTCTTTTGAAACTCCATAAATATCAGACAATTTTTCTAGAACATTCAAAATATAACTACTTTCATTACGCTTCCCTCTGTAAGGTACTGGTGACAAGTAGGGAGCATCTGTTTCTAAAACAATATGCTTTAAATCGATTTGATTCAAAAATTGATCAATCTTCCCATTTTTAAAAGTCACCACACCTCCAATTCCAAGTTTCATATTGTACGAAATTGCTAGCTGTGCCTGTTCTAAGTTCCCCGTAAAACAATGAAAAATTCCAAATAAATCAGATCCTTTTTCTTCATCTAAGATTTCAAAAACTTCATCAAAAGCGTCTCGACAGTGAATGACAATTGGCAACTTATATTGTTTGGCAAGTTGGATTTGAGCTCTAAACATATCTTGCTGTGCTTTTAACATGCTTTGATCCCAGAACAAATCAATACCGATTTCTCCAATAGCAATAAATTTTCGGGCTTCCAATTGTTTTTTAACATGCGACAATTCTTCTAAGTAATTATCTTTAACATGCGTTGGGTGTACCCCCATCATCAAAAACATGTTTTCTGGGTAGCTGTTTTGGAGTTCATACATGGCATCTGTGTAGGTGGAATCGATCGCAGGAATGAAAAATCGGGTAACGCCTGCGTCCAATGCACGCTCAATAACTTCGGCTCGATCGGCATCAAATGCTTCGCTATATAGGTGGGTGTGTGTATCTGTGATTATCATAGTGCAAAAGTAAGATTTTGAATAGTATCTTTGTTAAAAATAATTTACTTTGAAAACACTCCCTATGTCTTTGTCTGAATTTTTATTAAACAAGTCTTATTTTAAGATAAAGATGCACCCTATTGCATCCAATCATTTTAAAATTATATCAAAAGTTAATGGTGTAAAAGGGTTATTCATTTTAGACACTGGTGCTTCCACAACCTTTGTAGACCTAAAGCTTGAAGATAAATTTAAACTCACATCGCACCCCTCAGTCGTTAAGGCCAGTGGTGCAGGTCGTGATAAGATTGATACGCTGATATCCAAAAACAATACACTCTCAATTGGTGGATGGATAAAAACTCGTTTTCCAATCGCATTGATAGATTTGAGTTATGTGAATGATGCGTTTGAATCTATAAATACTTCTCCAGTTGATGGCATTATTGGAGCAGACATCCTTAAAAAAGGGTTTGCAGTCATTGATTATGAAAAACGCTATCTGTATTTGAAACACTCATAATAAGAGACTGAATATAGTTTATAAAAAATCCCGCAGTTGCGGGATTTTAAATTTTAAAAAGTGGAACTATTATTCTTGCACTATAAAGGTAATGGGCAAGGTGTAGGGAACGATCACTGCCCTTCCTCTTTGACGGCCTGGTTTCATTTTTGGCAACAAATTAATCACACGTGCCGCTTCTTTTTCTAATCGAGGGTGGGGTGCTCTAGAGCGGACTCCTGTTACATTTCCTTTTTTATCAATTTTAAAGACCACGCTAATCTTTTGTTTTCCGGTCAAGCCCAAGTCGTTCGCAAGGTCAGTGTTGAATTTTCGTTGCACAAATTTTGCGATTTTGTCGGACATACATTTTCGTTTTTGAGCATTTGTACCTTTTTCACACCCAGGGTATTCAGGTACATTTTCAATCACTGAGAAAGGAACTTCGACATCTTCATAAATCTCTTCTACCACAACTTCATCCACTTCAACAATCTCTTCTGTTTGATCCGTTTCTGTAGATTCAATAACTGTTTCTTCGATCTCTACTTCATCCTCTACAATTTCAATAACCTGAGGTGCAACTGCTGGTGGGGGTGGGGGTGGTGGGGGTAATTTAAGATCAATAATTGGAATTTCTTCTTCGTTTTCTTGCTCTAGATTTAGAGAACCTATATCAATAGCAGCTTTATCATATGACTTATAATTGATAGACTGATACGTAATGAATAGCATTAAAACTAAACCGAGTGCAAAATAGATGGAACTATTTCGGCCGACATTAGCTTTCATGTTTTTCTTTGGCAATCGTTTTTGGGAGTCGTCTGGGGGCGATTTCATAATGATATGATTTAAGGGTTATAAATTTATATACCACAATAAACATACCAAAAAATCCCGCCGAGGCAGGATTTATATAATTTCACACTGTTAAAGAAGCTTAGTCTTGAACTTGAAACGTAATAGGTAAAGAATAAGGAACAACCACTGCTTTTCCACGTTGACGTCCTGGTTTCATTTTTGGCAACATATTGATTACACGCGCTGCTTCTTTCTCTAATCTTGGGTGAGGCGCTCTTGAGCGGACACCCGTTACATTTCCTTTTTTATCAATTTTAAAGATCACACTAATACGTTGTCTTCCTGACAGTCCTAAGTCTCCTGCTAAATCTGTATTAAATTTGCGTTGTACAAATTTTGCAATTTTAGCAGACATACATTTACGTTTTTCAGCGTTGGAACCTTTTTCACACCCAGGATATTCAGGTACATTTTCAATTACTGAGAAAGGAACTTCGACATCTTCATAAATCTCTTCAACTTCAATTTCTTCAACTTCAATTTCTTCCTCTTGATCCGTTTCTGTAGATTCAATAACCGTTTCTTCAATTTCTTCTTCGTCTTCGACAATTTCAATTACCTCGGGTGCCGCTGGTGGCGGTGGCGGTGGCGGTGGCGGTGTTAATTGATCTATTAAAGGAATTTCTTCATCGAGTTCTGCGTCTAAATCTAACTTCCCAATATCAATTGACGACTTGTCATAAGTCTTGTGGTTAAGGGCACTGTATGTTAAAAACAACATAAGTGCTAAACCAACTGCGAAATAGAGGGATGCATTCTTACTGACGTCTGCGTTTGAGTTTTTCTTTAATTCCATTTTTGGTGTTATTTTTGCGAGCCTAAATTAGTTAAAAAATTAATAAATACACAAAGGTTTAAAGTTTTTTAATGATAACTTCTTTTTTTGTATGAATAATAAGAGCCATTGTTAAAATTCCTAGACAATTTGCCACAAGATCAAAGACGTCGGCTGTTCTATAAATAGAAACGACTCCTTGTAAAATTTCAATCACTGCCCCAAAAACTATTGAAAATAGAGACGCTAAAAGCAAACTTGATTTTGATTTTAGAATATGGAAACTCATAAACCAGAACAAACAGAGTCCCGCATACAAAACAAAATGTGCTATTTTATCATCAAAACCTGTATTGAGTTCTGGCACTTTTGTAAGATGGGCTAAACTTAAAACACCTATCGAAATTGTATATACAATAGTAACACTATATATTAAGACGTTTTTAAGCACCTATGATTGCTTTGTAATCATCTGCACTCAAAAGTGTTTCTAAATCTGCAGTGTCTGCAACCTTTATTTTAATCATCCAACCGTCGCCATAGGGGTCGTCATTTACTTTTTCAGGCTCTTCTTCTAAAGATTCATTAAATTCTACGATTTCTCCTGCCACTGGTAAAAACAAATCTGATACAGTTTTGACCGCCTCTACAGTTCCAAAAACGCTGTCAGCATCTAAAGTCTCGTCTAAAGCGTCCACTTCAACATAGACAATATCACCTAATTCACTTTGTGCAAAATCGGTAATCCCAACGGTTACTGAATCGCCGTCAATTTTTACCCATTCGTGATCTTTTGTGTATTTTAAATCTGAGGGAACATTCATAATTATATAATATTTAAGTGGTTTATATTAATTTCCAAAGTTATAACGCAACGTAAATCCTGAACGAATGGTTGTTTGAGGAAATGCCGTTGATATTGCATATTCTGAGAACGCATAGTCAAAGTAAAAGATGGCTGTTAAGTTTTTACTGAACGCATAATCTGCGGCATATCGCATGCTCCAAATCGTTTGACCTGCACTCACCTGATTGTTGTCTAAATCTAAATACCGAATGATGGTTTTATTATTCCTCATTGAAATATCGGCTTTCATATTCAAATCACTTTTGATGATTCTTCGTGGCCCAGCTAACTTCGAACGGATTTTTAAATCTTTTATTCGATAGCCAAGTCCAAAAATATATTCGTTACCATGAATTTCAGTAAGAAGATTATTATCAAAACTTAAAGAGAGACTTCTGTCTTTTTTAATTTCAGCAGAGACCTTAATTGAGTTTTTCATTTCAAAATCGATCTTCACCAAAGGACTAAATTGCTCTACTAAATTGATGTTACTATATAAGGTTTCTGCTTTATAATTCCCAGATTGATCAAGCGTATTATCATCTTGCAACACATAGTCTAGGTTTGGATTCGCTGCATTGTAGTCAAGGTTAGTCCTGAACTGATTGATGGTGTACGATGCATTATAGCCATGGGTTAAAGAGAATCTTCTAAAGCGCTTTTTGAACCATTTATTTTTCATAAACCCTGTATATTTCAGAGTCCAATTAGGAATTGGAATGTCTCTGATAGCATCCAAACTGATTTTATTTGATTTTTTACCAGAGTAGGCGGCTAAAAACGCAGGTAATAATACGGCTTGACTGTTTTTTCCAAAGCCTTGAGGATAGCCTTCTGCATCTGTGTTATATCCATTGGCGCCATAAAAGTTTTGAGCTAGACGGTTGGCAATCACTAATCGGTTGCTTTTAAATTCTTCAAATGGAACCGACTTATTTTCATCACTTTGACTAAAAGCAGTTTTGATTAATATGGTTGAAATATTGAAATTTCCAAAGGTGTTTTGTATTAAGGAATTATAGGTATTATCAACTGCATTAAAACTTTCAGTAAAGTTAGTTGCATAGGTTTTACCTCCATTCAAATCAATTTTTAGATCGGAAATTGGCTCCATATTAATATTGAAGTCAATGTTTTGGGTATGGGTTTCTGTGTACTGCTGATTAAATTGGTCGTAGGTTGTAAGCCATCCATTCTCCGCAGAAATTCTTCTGATGTCGCGTTGACTTCCAAAGGTATATCCAGCTGTAGGTCTAAGCGTTCCTAAGAATCCTGGTGTTGGTAGATAGCCTGGTAAAAAAGAGCTGTTTCCTTCAGAGTAATTGACTTGCATTCGATTGACACTGGTTAGTAATCCAATCCCAAAATCCTTCAAGTTGAATTTTTTAGATTTCGAAGATGCTCTAGGTTTTGATGTTTCATTCTTTGACCTTGGAGTTCTACTTCTTCGAGATGATTTTTTTATTCCTAAATAACGATACAGTTTGCGCATATCAAAGGTAGTATTCAAGTTATGCTGATTGGCATTCGAAATAGAATTCCCTAAAGATATGTCGGCATCTCCGACTAATAAGTCAGACCCTTTGTTCCATTGAAAATCTCCAGTATAGGAATAATTGGAGTTTACAAAACTCAATGCCGGAAATTTATTTAACGGCAACTCATAATTAATCCCTAATTGTTGGGTATGTCTGTTTGGATCTCCAAAATCAAAGAAACGATCCCACACTCCAAGCTCTGGATCTTGATCGCCATTTAATTCGTCGTCAATAAAGTAATTTCTTACAATATTATTTGTGGAAGATGTAAAGTTCAATCGCAAGCCATCTGTTAGGTTGTAATTAATGGTGTATTGAAAATCGAAGGTGTAATTTCTTCTAATCAATTCATCAACCGTAATATTATCTGCCCCTAAGCCTGCATCTCTAAACTTCTGACTGTTAAATTGTCGTACAAAGTCAGAACTCACCGATAGACTGGAAGGCAATAAGTTTAAATTAAAGTCCTTTATGAGTTTCCAATATTTATTCATAAATAGAGAATCGTTTTTCTTAAAGGGCTCCAGTTTTATGGGGTTAAAGCTATAATTGTAATTGGCACCTACTCTCGCATTTTGATCCAAAGAGTTTTCAATTTCAAAATCACGGTGTTTTATTTGGTTGAACGAATAGTTCATCGTTAAATTTTCGACATCGTAAACTCTAGGTTTGGCATCGCCAGTACGTTGTTTTCGGACGCCTATGAAATTGATGCTTTGTCGTTTTGTATAGTCTTCAGATTGGGTTTTGATACGTTCGCGTTCTTCAGAAGAGTTGGCAGCGTCCAATCGGCTTTGTAGTTTTAAATCTTTGTATTGTTGGTCGTACTCAGGAGTGATGAGTTCTTCACTTTGTCCGTAATTAAAAGGAATTTCCAAGCCCCATTTTTTTGGCAACAATTGCCCAAGATTCATATTGGTAACTACATCATACTGTTTCAAGTCTTCACGACTTCGTTGATTTGGCCCTTGTTCTAAACTACCAAATCCAGTAGTACTTCGTTTTGCCGTGGCATTAATATTCATGAAGTCTGCGATATTGGTATCTACACTCATAATCGCTGCCCATCCGCCTTCGTTATCCATGTCTGCAAGACGCAGCTCATTGAACCATACCTCTGCACATTGTGAATTTGCACTAATGTTTTTGACGCCGACCATTAAAGTTCTAATGTCTCCAAAATTTGGATTTCCTTTGATTGCAATACGTTGTTCTACAGGGGTCTCGTTTAAGTTGGAACTAAAACTTAACGAAAAGGGTTCAAATTCTCCGACCGAAGTATCTTGTAATTCCCCATCAATCACATTGTAAAATGTCGGGTCTTCATTGCTTAAGGTTCCTTGACTAATACCCAAAGCTTTTATTTTTTCAAGAAACTCTAAGGGAATATTTATCTCGTTATATTCAGGCCAGACTTCATTTGCAGAGGCGCCTGAAGCTCCTGAAGATTTGCGTAAAGGAATTTCTATTTGATAGTAGTTTTGTGTAAAATCATTTCCCATTCTAATGAATCCTACCAAGCTTCCTTGTTCAAAACTATCGGTTTCACCATCCTCGGCATGAATAAACATTTTCAGTTTCTTGTACTGACGCATATCCACATTAATATTTTTGAAAACACCTCTAGCATCTTCGGACTCCAACTCACAAACATCCACCACTAAGGATTGTTCGTTTTGGCGTACAATACTGTTGTTGTTATTTAATTGCTCGCGCTGAACTCCTGGGGGAGATACATATCCGCCATCATTTTCTTGAATCCCAACAATCCCAACACTAAAATCGGTACCTTCTAATTGCGTAGCATCGTTTGAGTCGTCATCTAATGACAATTGATAACGACGCCAATCACTTCGTACTAAATCCAAGGTCCCAAATCGAAGCACTGTCGATTCTGTAAACTCTTTAAGATACATACGTGCAAATCGAATGGATCGAAAATCGGATATGCCTCCGATATCATTTGTAAATTCTGAAATGGGGATTCGATACTGATACCAATTGATCGTTCCAGAAGAAGACCCATTTGGTAAAGTGATATTTGAAACGGACTTTCTATCGACTATATAGGAGTTGGTAGGATTGTTTAGATCTGAAGTAGAGATGTCTATTTCATATTCATAATAACTATCTATGGTATTCATAGTGTTATCTCTATTGATGTCTTCTACATCTGGTAGAGTTGTAGAACCACGATTGGTGTCTGAAACTGCATCTGGTGAATTTCCTTCTAGCCCATTGTACCTTTTGTAACGCTCAAAAATATCTCCGTCGGTATTTAGGTAATAATTATAGTTGTCATTCGCTGGATCATCAAGTGCTGTAAAAGGGGTAAATCTTGGATCGGAAGTGGTGCTTTCTTCAAAATCATCAAAGCCATCCAGTCCTACATCTTGATTGTTTCGAGCATCTCCTTGGGATGAAAATGCGTATATCAGGGATTGATTTTGTGGCGTAACGGTTCCCCATGATGTAGGCGGTAAAAAACTGATATCTCCATCTTCTGGGAGTCCGTTTTCATATTGTTTTCTCCCATCTTTAATCACATCTTCAGAGATGTTTCCTAGGTTAAAAACTAATTTTCCGCCTGGGTTAGACGGGTTGTCCAAAAAGGGATCCATCAACCAAAACTCTATATACTCTACATTTGATTGTTCAAAGTCCGTAGAGGTGAGTTGTCTTGTGATTCCTGCCCAACTGTTTTGTGGAGTTTCTAAAATACCATCAACAGCATCCAGCTTATAATTGTAAGGACCTCTTTCTTCGGGGTTATATACTAAATCTAAAGTGTTGATAACAGTGTATTGTCCTGTGACAATGTCCACCTGTGGAAACAATTCATCAATAAAGATTCTTCTTGCATAGAGATCAGAAACATCATCATCAGTAATGCTTCCAGGGCGTTGCCCGCTATAAAAAATAGGGTCAACAGAATACCAGTTTAAATGTGCTCTATCAAATCCGTTCTGATAGCCTAGCTCATCTTCAGCACCCTCTGTATATACACGTCCAAGATCTTTAGGTCGACTTGATAAAAACCATGATTGTGGACTAAGTAAACTAATTCCATTTTGGGAGCCTTCGAAATCATCGACATAAGAAGTAGCTTCACTGTCAAAATCAGTTCCCTTTGGAGTACCAGGTTTTAAGTATGCAAACTCTCCTCTAAGGGATAGATTAGATTCAACATCAGTATCAATATTTGGTAATTTGTTAGCCAATCGGGTGAGGAATGGAACTTCAGTGGAATAGTTTCCATTAAACCCAAAAATAGTGTTGTTGATGGATTCGCTCCCATAATTCGCTTTTTGTGTAATAGGACGTTCATTCAAATTTAAAACAGTGGCACCTAAGACAAAATTTTCGTTGAACTGGTGCTCGACGTTAATTCCTGTAAAGCGTTTTGTTTGTTGTCCAAAAACAGCATTGTTTTCGACCGACACCTGAATTGGGGTGTTGGAAGCTTGCAATGAAGGATCTAAAATTTGGACCGTTCCTATCTGGTAATTCACAGTATAATCAACGCCTTCTACAAGAACTCGCCCTCCAGCGGTTACTTTTACAGAACCTCTTGGCACATTAAAAGCACCAATTGGAATTCCGGAGCCTCCAGAAGATTTATAGCGTCCCCGCATCAAAAATTTATTTTTATCACTGTCTTGTAAAGCCGCTGTTTTGGTGTTTTTGTAGAGCGATCTATAAACGTATTTTGCTTGATTTTGATTGTAAGTTCCTAGAATTGTTTCATCACCATCATAGTCTTCAGAACCCGTTGATCTAAGGGTTTCAAACAAAAAACTACCAAAAGGCTCTACTTTGGTGAATATGATTTTTCCGTTTTGAGGAATCACTGTAACACCCGGAACAAAATCAAAAAACCCATCTCCTTTATTCTGAGGATCGTTATTGAAGTTTAATCGGTCAAAATTAAACAATCGAATTAAGGGTGTTTCTTCTATTGGGTCATCATTGCCTGTGGGTGCTGGAAATGGTGTGCCACTGACGGGGGTAATAAAGTTCAATGCTGAGGTTTCGTTATAGAAAATATTTAATCTAAAATCATCTTGGGATAGCTGATAAGCACCTGTATTATAGATGTTTTTCATCATTAAATCCCAAACAGGAAGGTTGACGTTAGTGACCGCACTCTTTAACATTTTTAGGACTAAACTCTGGTTTGTGACAGTTTCGATACCTGTATTCACATCCTCTACAACGTCAGTCGCAGCGAGTCCGTCATTAGCGAATTCTCCAACTTGATACACTTTATCTCCAATAGTGTATTGATACGCAACAGCAAGAACCTCATCATTCTGAAGACGTTGATTTAAAGAAATATAACCTAACTGTGTGTCCACTGTAAACCCATTGCCTTCCGTTAATTTTCGGGCATTTTCCAGCTTTCCGTAATCAAACCCTTCATTGACACCCGGTAATAAAAATCCTGATTGTACGGTGGCAATATCACGAATAGCTTCCGAAAGCGGGGAACCTGCATTGCCAATATTTGCAGGGTCAAAATCGTTATTTCCATTACTAGGATTCGCACCAGGCCCTACGTTTATAAATCCTGCAGGAATGGAGGTTAGCCCAATCACTGAGGACTCCCCTAAATCTTGGAGTGCCACAATATTTCGGACGTTTTGAATTTGATTTGTTCTGTTGGTGACCCAAACCTCCACCCTTGTGATTTGAACTTGAGAGTTAATAAATGGATAGTTTTTGAGTGCATCATCGTATTTTTCTCTAAAATACTGACCTAAAAAAAAGTGTCTATTTTCGTCGTAATCTAAACCAAAAAACTCAAAGTCTTCTAAAGTCCCACCGCCTTGTGCAGTAACGGAGCGTGTTTCGGATTGTTGCTCAGAAAACACGGCTGTAACTCTAGTTTTTCCAAACTGTAGTTCTGTTTTTACACCAAATAAACTTTGTGCTCCCGTAATTAGCGAACTATTTAGAGGCATGCTTACATTACCGAGTTCGAGTTTTTGTAAAATTGAATCTTCATTGTCGGAGTTGAGTTTATTTAACTCTTTTTGCGCAAGGCCTTTAGCTGCGCCTGCTGGGTCTGAACCCAGTTGATTTACTTTACTTAGCGCTTGTTTCCCTTGACTAACAAGTCCTTCAGCTTCACTAAGCGGCGTGTATTCAATTTTAAATAAATTCTGAAAATCAAACGTGGACTGCGTGTCATAATTAGCGTTGACTTTTAATCGTGTTCCTACTTTACCCGTCAAACTTAAACTGATCCGTTGATCAAAATCAAACGTAAAATTACTTTGATTTCTTGGTGAAAATGCTGGATTTTCTTGTTTTGTGTACATCACTCCAAGATCCATTTCGACAGACCCTTGAGGTACTACTGAAATTACATTGCTCCCAAATATGGTTTCAAAAAACTTAGAGTTGATATATAAATCTGGAATTAGATTTTTCTTAGCTTCTTCAGAACCTTCTTTTTTTCCGTCAAGTGCATCTAATTTTTCTTTGTAATAAGCTTTTAAACTTTCTTTGACCACTAGGTCTTGAAATTCTTTGGGCGTTAATATGACGGGGTAATTAATATTAAAGTCTCCTACAGTTGAGGTGTAAAAATAACGATCTGTAAGGGGGTCGTAGGTGTATTTGCTTTCAATACTCGCTGGGTCAGGTGTGTCTAGTTTTCCAAATGAAAAGGTAGTGGACGTAGAGTCTCTAACAGTCGTAGGATCTTGAGCAAACAAGATTGAAGTACTATGCAAAAATAAGACTGCAAGAAAGAGTCTCTTAAAATATGATTTATAGTTAGCGGTTTTCAAATGATTTACAGGTTTTTAAGCGCTTCCTTGATAATAAATTCGACCGTGGCATCTGGAGATGAGACTACTATTTTTTCTACGATGCGTTCGGATTGTTTTTTCATAAAGCCTAAGACTTCTAAAGCAGATAACGCTTCATCTTTGTTTGTATTGTTTTGAGTCAAGGAAGTTTCGTCAATATCATAAATTTTGAGGACTTTATCTTTCAAATCAATGATAACTCTTTGCGCTGTTTTAAGACCAATTCCTTTTACAGATTGAATCAAAGCTACATCTCCAACAGCAATCCCTTCTCTAATTTGTTTGGGTGTGAGCGACGATAGCATGGTACGTGCTGTGTTTGCACCAATTCCACTGACAGAAATTAACAATCTAAAAATTTCTCTTTCTGAAGAACTAATAAACCCATAAAGTGTATGAGAATCTTCTTTCACCTGAAGGTGTGTAAAAACTTTAATTGCTTCTTGATCGGGTATTTGAGAAAATGTATGGAGTGAAATATTTACAAAATACCCTATACCACTACAATCAATAATGACGTGTGTAGGTGTTTTTTCAACTAACTTCCCCTGAATGTGTGTAATCATATCTTCACTTCCTTTGATCTTCAAATGTACTAAAATAATACAATATTTTAAGAAGAAAAAAGAAAGTGATTTAGAAGGTTAATTTGCTGCTTTCCCTTTTTGTTGTGCATCTACAACTGCAACGGCTGTCATATTCACAATTTCATCGACACTAGCCCCTAATTGCAAAATGTGAACTGGCTTTCGTAATCCCATCATGATAGGGCCAATAGATTCTGCTTTATTGAGTTCTTTTAGGAGTTTATAAGTGATGTTTGCCGATTCTAAATTTGGAAAAATAAGTGTATTTACTTTTTTATTTGCGAGTCTAGAAAAAGGGAAGTTTTCTTTTAACATCTCACTGTTCAGAGCAAAGTCTGTTTGTAATTCCCCATCGACTAACAAATCTGGATGTCTTCGGTGCAGATACGATACTGCTTCTCTTACTTTAGTTGCTGTTTTATCCTTTGATGATCCAAAGTTAGAGTATGAAATCATTGCCATGACAGGCTCTATCCCAAACATTTTAACGACTCCAGACGTCATCTGTGCAATTTTTATCAAATCCTCGGCAGATGGATTTATGTTAATCGCTGTATCACTCAAAAACATTGGCCCTCTTTGGGTAATCATCACATTGGTAGCCGCAATTCGAGTGGTTCCGGGTGCCATCCCAATTAAATTCAACATTGGTTTTAGTACAGAGCCATAATTGCTAGAATATCCAGAAATAAGGGCATCCGCATCGCCTTCGTTCACCATCATTGCAGCAAAATAATTACGTTCACGCATTAATTTTTGAGCTGCTAAAAGTGTGACGCCTTTTCGCTGTTGTTGCTTCCAATATATTTCAGCGTATTTGTTTTTTTGGATACTGCTTTCATCTGCTTTAGGGTCGATAATAAGTACTTCATCATCAAATTCCAGTTCTTCCATTAGACGTTCTATTTCATCTCGTCTTCCTAATAAAATAGGAGTTGCTATCCCTTCTTCTAATACAATTTGCGCTGCTTTTAGAACATTTAACTGATCTGCTTCCGCAAAAACAACACGTTTCGGATTTAGTTTTGCTCTATTAAATAAAAGTCTTACAATTTTATTATCGGATCCCATACGCTCCAAAAGGGTGTCTTCGTAGTGTTCCCAATCAGTAATTGGTGCTAAGGCGATGCCGCTTTCAATCGCTGCTTTTGCGACTGCGGGAGGAATGGCTGCAATCAAACGAGGATCAAATGGTTTTGGAATGATATAGTCTTTACCAAAAGTCAAACGCGTTTCTCCGTAGGCTATATTTACTTGTTCTGGAACAGGCTCTTTTGCTAGATCTGCGAGTGCAATTACTGCCGCTTTTTTCATTTCTTCATTGATGGAAGTCGCTCTCACATCGAGGGCGCCTCTAAATATGAAAGGAAAACCAAGTACATTATTGACTTGGTTAGGGGTGTCACTTCGTCCCGTAGCCATAATAATATCGTCTCGTGTTTTGACGGCGAGGTGGTATTTTATTTCTGGATCAGGATTTGCCATTGCAAACACAATTGGATTATCAGCCATTGATAAAAGCATTTGAGGATTCACAATATCGGATGTTGAAAGACCAATAAATACGTCGGCATCTTTCATTGCTTCGTCTAAAGTATCAATTTTTCGATGGGTCGCAAACTCCGCTTTCTGAGATGTTAAATTTTCACGATCTTTTCTAATGACACCTTTACTGTCAAGCATTACAATATTTTCGCGTTTTGCACCAAATGATTGGTACAATCGCGTACACGAAATGGCTGCTGCTCCAGCACCACTGACCACAATCTGAACCTCCTGAATGTTTTTTTCTGCAATTTCTAAGGCATTCAATAAGGCAGCGGCTGAGATGATTGCCGTGCCGTGCTGATCATCATGCATCACAGGAATATCGAGTTCTTCTTTCAGACGTTTTTCAATTTCAAAGGCTTCTGGTGCTTTGATGTCTTCTAAATTAATCCCTCCAAAAGTGGGGGCTATATTTTTAACTGTTTGAATAAATTCTTCTACATTTTCAGTATTTACTTCGATGTCAAATACATCAATATCAGCGAATATTTTAAAAAGCAATCCTTTTCCTTCCATCACTGGTTTTGAGGCTTCCGCACCAATATTTCCCAACCCTAAAACAGCGGTTCCGTTGGTAATGACAGCTACTAAATTTCCTTTAGCGGTGTATTTGTACGCATCAGATGGATTTTTTTCAATCGCCAAACATGGTGCTGCAACTCCAGGAGAATAAGCCAATGCTAGGTCTCTTTGCGTTGCGTATTTTTTCGTAGGAACTACTTGAATTTTTCCAGGGGACGGATTTTCGTGATAAGCGAGAGCTTCTAAATCGTGTTTACTCAATTTTGACATATACGTTGGTTTGGTCGGCAAAGTTAGACAGTTCAGTTTAATAATGAAATTTTATAGCTATTCTTTTACAAAAGTTAAAGCCGGTCACTGAGTTTAAGAAGTTTGATTTTCTTTCAGATTTAGATTAAAATCCAACTGCTGTATCGTCTCCTCTTGGGTCTGCTCCGCCTTCTAAATTGCCGTTGGGTAGAACCAAAATTGCATCTACTTTTCCAATTATGGGGGAGTTCGTATGGTCTATAGCGTACCCTAACTTTTTTAGTGAATTAAAAACAACCGTATCAAAGGTGGTTTCAAATTTGATGTTATCTGGGAACCATTGATGGTGAAACCGTGGTTTCGAAACCGATTCTTGCATGCTCATATCATACTCTATTACGTTCAAAATATTTTGCATCACAGAGGTAATAATTGTGGAGCCACCTGGCGAACCTAATACCATTTTAAGTTGACCGTTTACTTCGATAATGGTTGGCGACATGGAGCTTAACATTCGTTTTTGGGGAGCGATAGCATTGGCATCAGCCCCTACTAAACCGTACATGTTTGGTTCTCCTGGCTTTGCGCTAAAATCGTCCATTTCATTATTTAAAAAGAATCCGCCGTTTTCGACATAGACTTTAGATCCATAGGCCGCATTTAAAGTGGTGGTCACAGCGAGGCTGTTTCCAAAAGGGTCCACAATTGAATAATGGGTAGTTTCATCACTTTCATATCCTGGAATTGAGCCTCTTGAAAGTGTGCTCGACTGGGTGGCTTTTTCCCAATCAAAATCCGCCATTCTTTTAGAAAGATAGTGTTCAGACATCAAACTGTCGGTTGGGATGTTAACAAAATCTGGGTCTCCTAAAAAATAAGAACGGTCTGCATAAGCTCTGCGCTCGGCTTCTACAATGAGTTGGATGTATTCCGTTGAATTATGTGCATATTGTTCAATATTATAAGGGGCTATACTTTTTAAAATTTGGGCAATACAGATTCCACCGCTTGAAGGTGGTGGCATGGAAATAATTTTATGCCCTTTATACATAAACGTGATCGGGTCTCTCCATTGAGCTTCATAGTTGGCTAAGTCTTCTTTGGTTATAATACCGCCTAATTTTTGAACTTGTTCCACTAAAATATCAGCGGTTTTTCCTTTGTAAAATTCATCTCTACCATTTGTTTTAATTCGTTTTAGTGTTTCTACTAACTTAGGATATTTAATTGTATCCCCAGCTTCCCAATCCTTGTCTAGTAGAATGGTTCTTTTATTAGCTTTCCTGAAATTTTGTTTGTTTTGATTTAACGATTCGGCTTGTTTTTTAGTCACAACAACTCCGTTATTGGCTAACTTTATTGCGGGGTCTATCAATTTTTCAAAGGGGAGTGATCCGAATTTTTTATGCACTTCAAATAGCCCGGCAATTGTGCCAGGGATACCAACAGCGAGGGCACCTAATTTACTTGTATCTGAGTTTACATTTCCATCTTCATCAAGATACATGTCTTTTGTAGCTTCTATGGGTGCTTTTTCTCTGAAATCCAAACTACCTGTTGTGCCGTCCTTCATTCGAAAAACCATAAAACCACCACCTCCTATATTTCCTGCAACAGGATAGGATACCAACAATGCTAAATCGGTAGCAATCATCGCATCAAAAGCATTCCCTCCTTGCTTCATGATGTCGACACCAATTTTAGAGGCTTCTTGTCTAGCAGAAACGACCATAGCTTTTTTGGCAATCACTCCATGGGGTTTATTAACTGAATCCGGATTAACTTGTGTGTTACACTGAATGCATAAAACTGAGATGAAAAGGAGTGTGATGACTTTGTTCATGATTGTGGTTTTAGTTTGAAAGCGATGCCTATTTAATTACTACTTTATATGTTCTAACAATAACATATAGGGTTCAGAAATCTAATTTAGGTTAATAAAACTAATCTTTTAAAAACTTAATATTTCTTTTTAACCCCGAAAACTTTGTGCGTTTTACAGCTGAATGTTGAAATACCTTGCTGAAAGTTTCCTGCGTAATTTCTTCCCAATCCTGCTTGGTCATGGATAACAGTTCTGGCTTTGGATTAAATAAGGGTTCACTATGTGCTTTTGAAAATCGGTTCCACGGACATACATCCTGACACACATCGCAACCAAACATCCAATTATCAAACTGCCCTTTCATTTCGGTGGGGATTTGTTCTTTGAGTTCTATGGTAAAATACGATATACACTTGCTTCCATCCACGCCATATTCTGAAGTGATTGCTTCGGTGGGGCAAGCATCTATACAGGCGGTACACGTTCCACAATGATCGGTTACAGGGGTGTCATAATCTAGTTCTAAATCAATAATAAGCTCTGCTATAAAATAGAAAGACCCCACTTGTTGCGTTAATAAATTACTGTGTTTTCCAATCCATCCCAATCCTGATTTTTTAGCCCATGCTTTTTCTAAAATTGGGGCGGAGTCCACAAAGGCACGGCCATGAACTTCGCCTATTTCTTCTTTAATAAACTCTAAAAGGTGTTTGAGTTTGTCTTTAATCACAAAGTGGTAATCCCTACCATAGGCATACTTACTTATTTTTGGGGCGTCTATATCCTGCTGTGTTTCTTCAGGAAAATAATTATAGATTAATGAAACGACACTTTTGGAGCCTTCAACTAACAAGGTGGGATCAAGGCGTTTGTCAAAATGATTTTCCATGTATTGCATTTCGCCATGACTGTTTTTTTTTAGCCAGGACTCCAATCGGGGTGCTTCTTCTTCTAAAAAACCTGCTTTACTCATACCACAAGATAAAAAACCGAGGCGTTTAGCTTCTGCTTTTATTAATCTTGAATAGTGATCTTTTAAATTCATTTAAGTGTCTCATTGAGCCTGCCTATCAGCAGACAGACGAAGTCAGAGTGCTGAATTAAGTAATTCATGTTAAATTCATTTGGATGTCACACTGAGCGCAGTCGAAGTGCTAAATCAACTAATTATTATATTTATAATGTGTTGCATTCCTACATTCTGAAAGGATTTGTAACATATCAAAGTCTCCATTTGTTAAGGCTTGTTTTTTTAACCGCGTCCATCCTTTAATTTTTTTTTCAAAATATATAGCTTGTAAAACATCGTTAAATTCTTGGTGAAACTCTAACGTCAATGGTCGTCTATTGTAGGTATATGAACCTTTGTTAAATCCAAACTGATGCTGGTTAAACCTTTTCTCTAAATTATTTGTTATTCCTGTATAATACGATTCGTCGGAGCATTTAAGAATGTATACGTAATAAAAATACATGATTAAAATTTTTAAGGGCTTCGACTGCGCTCAGCCTGACATTATTATAAAATTAACCTAAAACAATCCTCCTTGAATATCGCCTTTGATACGTCCTAAGTGTTTATAGGCGAGTTCGGTCACTTCACGACCTCTTGGGGTACGCATGATAAATCCTTGTTGTATTAAAAAAGGTTCGTAAACTTCTTCGATTGTTTCTGGGCTTTCACTCACGGCGGTTGCAATGGTGGTCACTCCAACAGGACCTCCCTTAAACTTATCTATAATGGTTGTTAAAATTTTATTGTCCATTTCATCCAATCCATGAGCATCAACATTCAGGGCTTTCAATCCAAATTTAGCAATCTTAATGTCTATTTTTCCATTGCCTTTGATTTGAGCAAAATCTCTTACACGTCTTAATAAGGCATTGGCAATACGCGGGGTGCCTCGGCTTCGACCTGCAATTTCTATAGCTGCCTCTACACTGATAGGGACTTTTAAAATCTCAGCACTTCTTTGGAGGATCGTTGAGAGGAGTTCAGTTGAATAATATTGTAAGCGACTGCTTATCCCAAATCTGGCACGCATTGGGGCGGTTAGTAGTCCTGACCTAGTTGTTGCGCCTATTAATGTAAAAGGGTTTAAGTTGATTTGAACCGTGCGCGCATTAGGGCCTGATTCAATCATAATATCAATTTTATAATCCTCCATTGCGGAGTATAAATATTCTTCAACAATTGGACTCAGTCGGTGAATTTCGTCAATGAATAGTACATCTCTATCTTCCAAGTTAGTAAGTAATCCTGCTAAGTCTCCAGGCTTGTCTAAAACAGGACCTGAGGTAACTTTGATTCCAACCCCTAGTTCATTTGCAAGAATATGTGCGAGTGTGGTTTTTCCGAGACCGGGAGGGCCATGAAACAGGGTGTGATCTAAGGCTTCATCGCGTTCGACTGCGGCTTCCACAAAAATTTGTAGGTTTTCAAGAACTTGGTCTTGACCTGCAAAATCGTCAAATGAGAGGGGTCTTAATACCTTTTCAATATCGTGTTCTTCTGCTGAGAAATGGTCGTCGGTTGGATCCAGATTTTCATTCATATAAACAAATATAAAGAAAAAGCCTTTCTTGTTTTAAGAAAGGCTTTTAAATATGCTATTATGTTCTAACAATCTAGTGTTGTAGTTCTTCTTCTCCTTCTTTTAAAGGAATGTGTTGTTGCACAAAGTCTTCATCATGACCTGGCTTGCTGTAATCATAAGCCCAACGGTGTACATGAGGAATTTCTCCTGGCCAGTTTCCGTGCATATGTTCTACAGGGGTCGTCCACTCTAACGTATTAGACCTCCATGGGTTTTGTTCTGCTTTTTTACCATAGAACATGCTGTGAACAAAGTTCCATAAGAATACCAGTTGAAATAAACCTCCTACAAGTGCAAAGACTGTAATTAAAATCTGAACATTTGAAGTGTCATCAAATAATGGGAAGTTACTATTAGTATAATAACGTCTTGGAAGTCCTGCCATCCCAATAAAGTGCATTGGGAAAAATACTCCGTAAGCACAGATAGCTGTTACCCAGAAGTGAATGTATCCTAAGTTTTTATTGAGCATACGTCCAAACATTTTTGGGAACCAATGATACACTCCTGCAAATAATCCGTACAATGCTGATATCCCCATAACTAAATGGAAGTGTGCTACTACAAAGTAAGTATCGTGAACATTAATATCTAAAGCACTATCTCCTAAAATAATTCCTGTTAGTCCTCCAGTGATAAAGGTAGATACCAAACCAATTGAAAATAACATGGCTGGGTTTAACTGTAAATTTCCTTTCCACAAGGTGGTAATATAATTAAATGCTTTTACCGCAGATGGTATGGCAATTAGTAAGGTAGTGAATGTAAATACCGATCCTAAAAATGGGTTCATTCCTGAGATAAACATATGGTGTCCCCATACGATTGTTGACAAGAAAGCAATCGCCAAAATAGAGGCAACCATGGCACGGTAACCAAAAATTGGTTTACGTGAGTTTGTTGCTATGACTTCAGAAGTAATCCCTAAGGCTGGAAGTAATACAATGTAAACTTCTGGATGTCCTAAGAACCAAAACAGGTGTTCGAATAATACTGGGGATCCACCTTGGTAATGTAATACTTCACCTTGAATAAAAATATCTGATAAGAAGAATGATGTTCCAAAACTACGGTCCATAATTAATAACAATGCAGCCGATAATAACACTGGGAAAGATACGACTCCAATCACAGCTGTGATGAAGAACGCCCATATTGTTAATGGCAATCTTGTCATTGACATTCCTTTTGTTCTAAGGTTTAAAACGGTTACAATGTAGTTTAGAGAGCCTAATAATGAAGAAGCAATAAAGATAGCCATGGACACTAACCAGAGAGTCATTCCAGCTCCGGAACCCCCTTGCGCTAATGGTAAGGCACTCAAAGGAGGATATATTGTCCAACCTGCTGCTGCGGGTCCTGCTTCAACAAATAATGAAATAATCATGATTACACTTGACAAAAAGAACAACCAATAAGAAACCATATTAAGGAATCCTGAAGCCATGTCTCGTGCGCCAATTTGCAATGGAATTAATAAGTTACTAAAGGTTCCACTCAAACCTGCTGTCAGTACAAAGAATACCATAATAGTTCCGTGAATGGTCACTAAGGCTAAATAGATATCAGCATCCATGACACCTCCTGGTGCCCACTTTCCTAAAAGAGCTTCAAAAATGACGTTTGGTTCTGTTGGCCATGCAATTTGCATACGCATTAACAGAGACATTAATATCCCAATCACCCCCATGATAACTCCAGTAATCAAATACTGCTTAGCTATCATTTTGTGATCTTGACAAAAGATATATTTAGTTATAAAAGTTTCTTTCGGATGATGTCCATGATCGTCTTGGTGTGCGTGAGTATCTACCTGTGCTGACATAATCTTATATTGTTATTTCTTTAATTTTTTAATTTTGAACTAAAGAGTTCTTGAATAATTTTTGTTCTTGTAACCATGCCTTGTAGTCTTCTTCAGATTCTACAATAATTTTCATTTGCATGTTATAGTGCGACTTTCCACATATCTTATTACAAAGTAATAGGTAATCAAACTCATAGCTATCTAGAGGCTCTTCACCTTTGGCTTGTAGTTTCTTACTCTTACTAACTCTGATTTTATTAATGTTTCTTACTTTTTCGTAAATATCTGGGTTCAATCGCATTTCTGCAGTAGTCACTGTTGGCGTGAATGCAAATTGTGTAATCATTCCTGGTACACAGTTCATTTGCGCTCTAAAGTGAGGCATATAGGCTGAGTGTAAAACGTCTTGCGAACGCATTTTGAATAATACTGGAACGCCTACAGGAAGGTGTAATTCAGTCGTAATGATATCATCTTGTGCGTTTGGATCTGCTTCATCTAAACCTAAAATATTAGCATTATCAAGGTTGATCAGTCTAACGTTAGCTTTTCCTAAAACGTTGTCTTCACCAGCATAGCGTGCTTTCCAGTTAAATTGTTGTGCATACAGCTCTACAACAATTGGGTCTTCATCTTCGTCAATAGTCATGATGTCTGTCCAAGTGAACAATCCATACATGATAAGGCCTGCTAATACAATAACTGGGATGACAGTCCAGATAAATTCTAGTTTGTCGTTGTCTGCATAAAATAATGCTTTACGTCCTTTTTCTCCTTTGTATTTAAAGGCGAAATAGTGTAATAAGAACTGTGTGATTGTTTGTACAATAAAAATCACCACCATAGAAATGATCATCAAACGATCAATTTCAGGACCGTGTTCAGAAGCTGAGTTTGATGTTAATGGTAAATCTCCCCAAAGTGCAAATGACACAATTGTGATTCCATATATAAAGCCTAAAAAGGCTAGCATTAGGTATCCTTGAACTTTGTTGTCATCATCGTTCGCTACTTGAGATATATCTTTATTTACTTGTGCTAAATCAAAGATTTTGACCATTTGCCAAATTGCAATAGTGATCCCTAATAAAATTAAGATTGTTAATAAGCCAGTCATCGTTATATGTTGTC
>JABAYY010000072.1 GCA_018608765.1 Flavobacteriaceae bacterium | reverse complement strand
TTCCTACAAACAACTGGTTGTTGTTTGGCGCTGGAATGGTAATGGTTGTGACCTTATGGTTCTCTGCAAAAGCAAAAGATGTTGTAAAAACATCACTCGACTTGTCAAGTCAAGGGGAAACTAAAGAACGTTTTCAACCCAATACATTGTCACGTGGGTTTGTGAGAATTGCAATGGGTGCTTCAAAAGTATCAGCTTTTATTTTACCGATGTCATGGCAGGAAAAAATTGAACAGCAATTTGAACAACCTGTCATCAAATTAACTAAAAATAAAGTACACGAATTGCCTGCTTTTGATTTGGTTAGAGCAGCTGTAAACCTTATGGTGGCAGCGGTTTTAATATCCATAGCAACTTCTTATAAATTACCGCTTTCAACCACCTATGTGACCTTTATGGTTGCTATGGGAACATCTTTAGCGGATAGAGCTTGGGGTGCAGAAAGTGCCGTATATCGTGTTGCTGGAGTGCTTAATGTTATTGGTGGATGGTTTTTTACAGCCTTTAGTGCTTTTAGCGCTGCTGCTTTGGTTGCCTACTTGCTAAACTTAAACTTAGAAGTGATGTTTCCAATACTTCTTTTAACTGCGATTGCATTGCTTGTGAGAAGTTCTATTGTTCATAGAAAAAAGACACAAGAATTAGCTTCAGATGATCGTTTGAAAAAAACAGAGAGTAGTTCTGTTCAAGGGGTTATTATAGAAAGTGCAGAAAACATTGCAAACGTTCTAAAGCGTGGAAAGAAAATTTATGCAGCGGCATTCAACGGTCTTGCTCAACAAGACCTAGACGCTCTTAAAAAGAACAAAAAACAAATTATCAAACTCTCTGATGAAGTTGATGAATTAAGAGATAACGTTTTTTACTTTATCAAAAATTTAGATGAATCAAGTGTGGGTGCGAGTAATTTTTACATTCTTATTTTAGGTTACCTTCAAGATATGACGCAATCATTGACCTATATTACTAAGGTAAGTCACAAGCATGTTAATAACAATCACAAAAAACTGAAGTTCAATCAAATTAAAGAACTGAGTCAAATCAATGATTCGATACAGGAATTGTTTTCTGAGGCGATTGATACCTTTAACTCACAATCATTCGAAAAAATAGGATCGATTATTGAGCAAAAAAGCAAGATTTATGCGATTCTTAAATCTAATATTGAGACACAGGTACAGCGAACACGTACGGAGGAATCGAGTCCAAAAAACACAACGCTTTACTTTAGTTTGTTATTAGAAACTAAAGACTTGTTGAACGCTACAACAGGCTTGTTAGAAGAATACCATACGGAATATGACAGCAGTGTAAAACCTGCTAAAATTAGTGATGATGGGGAGTAATTGATTCTTCATTTTATTGCATAAAAAAAGCACCTAATTTACATTAGGTGCTTTTTTATTTTAGTTACGTTTTATTAAGACCCGCACATAAGGCAGTCATCGCCTTCAGCTTCTTTTGCTTGTTGAACCAAGGCTTTCATTTCTTCGGCTGACATTGGCTCCACCTCTACGGCTGTTTCTTGAGAAAATTTTGCTGCTGTATTAGCCGCTTTTTCTTGTTGTTTTTCCAATACTGCTGTTTCTACAACTGCTGTTTCAACAACTGCCTTAACAGTCACTGTTTCTGGCTTTGGTGCTTCAGCTTTTTTGTTGTCTAAGGTAAATTTAATAGCATCAACTGCACTCTTCGTTCTTAAATAGTACATTCCTGTTTTCAATCCACTTTTCCAAGCATAAAAATGCATAGATGTTAATTTAGCCATCGTTGCACCTTCCATAAATAAATTTAAGGATTGTGATTGATCAATAAAATAGCCGCGTTGACGTGACATATCTATAATGTCTTTCATGCTCAATTCCCAAACTGTTTTGTACAATTCTTTGATTTCTTGAGGAATCACATCCACGTGTTGAATAGATCCGTTAGCGCGCATAATATCCTGCTTTAAGCCTTCATTCCAAAGTCCTAGTTCCACTAAATCTTCCAAAAGGTGCTTATTCACCACAATAAATTCTCCTGACAATACACGACGTGTATAAATGTTTGAAGTATAAGGCTCAAAACATTCGTTATTCCCAAGGATCTGAGACGTACTTGCAGTAGGCATTGGCGCCACTAAAAGAGAGTTACGCACCCCATTTTCTAACACTTGTTCACGTAATGTTCCCCAATCCCAAAGACCACTTAAGTCTTCATCTTTAAGGCCCCATAAGTTGTGTTGGAATTTTCCTTCACTTATTGGAGAACCTTCATAGGTTTGGTACGGACCTACTTCTTTTGCTTCTTCCATTGATGCGGTGACTGCGGCGTAGTAAATTGTTTCAAAAATGTCTTGATTCAATTGTTTAGCATCATCACTTGTGAAAGGCATTCTCAATTTAATAAACGTATCTGCCAATCCTTGAACACCAATTCCAATTGGGCGGTGTCTCATGTTTGAGTTTTCGGCTTCAATTACTGGATAGTAATTTCGATCGATCACTTTATTTAGATTTCGTGTGACACGTTTGGTAATTGCAAATAATTCCTCGTGATTAAATTTACCATCTTTAATAAACATTGGCAATGCAATCGATGCGAGGTTACATACAGCTACTTCATCAGGAGAGGTGTACTCGATGATTTCAGTACAAAGGTTAGAAGAACGAATGGTTCCTAAGTTTTGCTGGTTAGATTTGCTGTTAGCAGCATCTTTGTAAAGCATATAAGGTGTTCCCGTTTCAATCTGAGATTCTGTAATTTTTTCCCAAAGCTCTCTTGCTTTTATAGTTTTACGTCCTTTGCCTAGTTCTTCATATTTAAGGTAAAGTTTTTCAAATTCTTCACTGTGAGTGTCTGGTAAGCCAGGGCATTCGTTAGGACACATTAAGGTCCAATGAGAATCTTCCTGAACTCGCTTCATAAATAAATCTGGAATCCACATTGCATAGAATAAATCTCTTGCACGCATTTCTTCTTTTCCATGATTTTTCTTTAAATCAAGAAAATCAAAAATATCGGCATGCCATGGTTCTAAATAAATTGCAAAACTCCCTTTTCGTTTACCACCACCTTGATCTACGTAACGTGCGGTATCATTAAAAACACGAAGCATTGGAACAATACCATTACTTGTGCCATTAGTTCCAGCAATGTAACTTCCAGTAGCTCTAATATTGTGCATTGCTAAGCCTATTCCACCAGCTGATTGTGAAATTTTAGCTGTTTGTTTCAAAGTGTCATAAATTCCGTCAATACTGTCATCTTTTGCGGTTAACAAAAAGCATGACGACATTTGAGGTTTTGGTGTCCCTGAATTGAATAAGGTAGGGGTTGCGTGCGTGAAAAACTTTTTGGACATCAATTCGTAAGTTTCAATGGCAGAATCCAAATCATTTAAATGAATTCCAATAGAAACACGCATCAACATGTGTTGAGGACGTTCTGCAATGATGCCATTTAACTTTAGAAGGTAAGAGCGCTCTAACGTTTTGAATCCAAAATAGTCGTACCCAAAATCTCTATTGTATATAATTGTGGAGTCTAGCTTTTCTTTATTTTCTATAATTACGTTGTAAACCTCATCGGACAATAAAGGGGCGTCTTTCCCTGTTCTTGGGTTGACGTATGTGTATAAGTCATGCATGACTTCACTAAACGTTTTTTTAGTGTTTTTGTGTAAGTTTGAAACTGAGATCCGTGCTGCAAGACGTGCATAATCGGGATGTGCAGTGGTCATTGTTGCAGCAACTTCAGCGGCAAGATTGTCTAATTCGCTGGTAGTAACGCCATCATATAGACCTTCGATTACGCGCATAGCTACTTTTAATGGATCAACCAATTCGTTTAAACCATAGCAGAGTTTCCTAACTCTTGCTGTGATTTTATCAAACATAATTTCTTCTTTTCTGCCGTCTCTTTTTAGTACAAACATTTTTTTTGGTCTTTTTTTACTTTTTTGAAGCGCTTCAAAAAAGCGGTTAGTTAGTTAGCCTATCAGTGTTTGATATTCGTCAAACACTTAGTTGTTATGGGTTTGGTTTCCTGGTTGAGAAAAACCAAAAGGTTGATTTATGAAAAACGAATTGTATAATTCGTTTTAAGTTCTTGTTCTAGTTGGTTGATCTAGAATTCAGAATCGAAACTGTATTTGTTGGTATCCTCTTCTTCTTTGTTGAGGACGCCTGCCTTTTGATATTCAGACACTCGTTTTTCAAAGAAATTTGTTTTTCCTTGAAGTGAGATCATGTCCATAAAATCAAATGGATTTGATGTGTTGTATTCTTTTTCGCAATCCAGCTCTTGTAATAAGCGATCGGTTACAAATTCTAAATACTGAGACATCAATTTTGAATTCATACCAATCAAACTTGCTGGTAGAGATTCTGTAATAAATTCTCTTTCAATATTTAAAGCATCTAATAATATTTCTCTGATACGTTCTTTAGGAACTTTATTGATAAGGTGTTTGTTGTGTAGGTGGACTGCAAAATCTGCGTGCACACCTTCGTCTCTGGAGATCAACTCATTTGAGAATGTAAGTCCTGGCATTAATCCACGTTTCTTTAACCAGAATATTGAGCAAAATGCTCCTGAGAAGAAAATTCCTTCAACGGCTGCAAATGCGATCAAACGCTCTGCAAAGCTTGGTGACTCTATCCATTTGAGAGCCCAGTCTGCTTTTTTCTTAATTGCCGGAAAATTATCTATCGCATTAAATAACTTATCTTTTTCTGATTCATCTTTGACATAAGTGTCTATTAAAAGAGAATAGGTTTCGCTGTGAATATTTTCCATCATGATTTGGAATCCATAAAAGAACTTTGCTTCACTGTATTGAACTTCGTTTACAAAGTTTTCAGCCAAATTTTCGTTTACAATCCCATCACTAGCTGCGAAAAAAGCTAATATATGCTTGATAAAGTAGCGCTCATCGTCGTTTAGTTTCGTGCTCCAATCCGTTAAATCTTGATGTAAATCAATTTCTTCAGCGGTCCAAAAACTCGCTTCAGATTTTTTATACCATTCCCATATATCATGATGCTGGATTGGAAAGATTACAAATCGGTCTTTATTTTCTTGTAAAATTGGTTCTACTTGTGACATTTAAATTGAAATTCTGGATTAAAAAAAAACACGCGTTTGAGCGGTTAACAAAGGTTCAAAATAGTTGCCTTAAATGAAAGTCATTTTTATAAACATTGGCCATGAGTTTTTAACAACGAGTAGCTTTTTTCCTACAAAAATATTTCAAGACTTAAATCTCAAAAACCTGAATACAAGGTTGTTACATTGACTCTCTCTCTTACAAAAAAACAAAGCATTAAGCTGAATGAAAAACACTGATTTTATTAAAGTTGAAGAAAAAACAAAAAAGAGGGTGCGTTTTAGAGTCCCACCTTAAGTGCTTGATTCATTTTATTTTTTGGAGTGTTTTGCTGCGACTTGTTCTAATTCAGCATACCAATCAGCACCAAACTTCCGAATTAAGGCTTCTTTTACAAATTTATAGACAGGCACTTGAAGTTCTTTCCCTAATGAACAGGCAGCATCACAAATCTCCCAATTGTCATAGTTTACAGCTGAAAACTCAGAATAATCTTTAATCCGTACTGGATATAAATGACAAGATACTGGTTTTTTCCAATCGACTTCGCCTTGATTGTAAGCTTCTTCAATAGCGCACAATGCTGTATTTTTTTCATCAAAAATAACATAGGCACAATCAGCTCCATGAATTAGAGGCGTTTCTAATTCTCCATCTTCAGTGACTATATGAGTGCCTTGCAACTCAATTGCTTCGATACTTTCCTTTCGTAGATAAGGTTTTATAATGGGATAAATATTTTCTAAAATCTTTGCTTCTTCTGCTTCTAGTGGCGCACCTGCATCACCATCCACACAACACGCACCTTTACAGGCGCTTAGATTACATAAAAAATCTTTCTCAATAATGTCTTCAGACACAATGGTTTTTCCTATTTGAAACATGTCCCAAATATACTGTTAATTATGAATATTATAAGTCTAAATAATCGCTCAAAATAAACTTGTCATTATAATTATTTATTCGACCTTTGCATAAAAATAATTTGTAATCATGAGTTTCAATATCAAAGAAATTTTAACGGCATTTATGGTGCTTTTCGCAGTGATTGACATTGTAGGAAACATCCCTATCATTATTGATTTACGTAAAAAAGCGGGGCACATTCAAAGTGAAAAGGCTTCGGTTATTGCAGGAGTCATTATGATTATATTTTTGTTTTTAGGGGATAGCATTCTAAAACTTATTGGAATTGACGTGCATTCATTTGCTGTCGCTGGTGCGTTTATCTTATTTTTTATTGCACTAGAAATGATTCTCGGAATCACTCTTTATAAACAAGAAGAAGGGAGTAATATGAATGCCTCCGTATTTCCACTGGCTTTTCCATTAATTGCTGGGCCAGGAAGCCTCACAACACTTCTATCCTTGAAATCTGAATTTCATACAGAAAACATCATCATTGCAGTCATTGTGAATGTGCTTGTCATTTTTATAGTCCTGAAAACTTCAAATCGAATCGAACGGTTTATTGGTCAAAATGGGATTGATATTATACGAAAAGTGTTTGGTGTTGTACTCTTGGCAATTGCCGTAAAATTGTTCACTACTAACATCAAATTTTTATTGTAATATGCGACTCTTAACTTATTTATTATCAGTATTGGCACTTGGAATCATAGTATTCAATATCACAAAAATCAATTTTAATGCTCCCTTTGAAAAGGAGAGCTATACAGCTATTATCACAGCATTGTCGGGTGGATGCGCTATTTTGTTATTCACGATATGGAGGGTTGTAAAAAAGATTGACCGTACAGTCAAAGAAAAGTCTTAATTTGAAATTACGACGGCTTCCAAGTCGTTAGTTTTTTGCAACATAGGGTCAAAAGTGCTCAAAACTTTTGCCGCTGTATTATCTCCAAAAAGTTGTTTTGCAAAAGCCGATTTTAAAAGAATTTCAATAGCGTTTTTGTAGGGATTAATCTCCTCATTTTTCATGTTGATTCTATCTGAAAAATTACTGACAAATTTCTGATAAATAGCCTCTGAGATTTCAAAGGTGGTTAGGAATTCCGTTTCGGAAAGCGATGTGTATTTAGCACGCTTACTGTCTAAATATTCAAACACAAAAAAGTCCAGGACACCAGATGCTTTTAGAAACTCAATAATGTCGTTATTGAAGTTTGCATCATACGGTACATAAATATCTGGAATAATCCCACCACCTCCATATACAATTTTTCCTTTTGGGGTTGTAAATTTTAGACTGTCTGCTAACAAATCAGATTGTAAAGTGTCCACAGCCCTGTGCTCTAAACGCTGGTAGTAATCGTCATAATATGCTTCTGAACCTTTGTCATAAGAACGCTGTATGGAACGTCCTGTTGGGGTGTAATACCTAGAAGTTGTCAATCGTATTGCACTGCCATCCCCCAAGTCCATTTCTTGCTGAACCAATCCTTTTCCAAAAGAACGGCGTCCAATTATGATGCCTTTATCATTGTCCTGAAGTGCGCCTGCAACAATTTCGCTCGCAGATGCAGAGTTTTCATTAATCAACACATATACTTCAGCCTTTTCAAAACGTCCTTTGGCGGTAGCAAAGCTTTTTTCAATTTCATTCGTTTTATTTTTGGTGAATAAAATAAGTGCCCCATCTTCTAAGAACTCATCCGCAATTTGTTCAGCAATTTGTAAAAACCCCCCGGGATTGTCTCGTAAATCCAACACTAAATTTGAGGCACCTTCAGAAAGTAAATTTTCAATACTTTTCTCAAATTCTAGAAAAGTACTTTCTGCAAACCGATTGATTTTTACATAGCCAAGGGTTGGATTGATCATATAAGACGCTACCACACTTTTGATAGGGACTTCGGAACGGATGATTTCAAAATCCAACAAACTATCAACCCCTGTACGCTTAATTGTTAGCTGGACTTTGGAATTTTTTTTACCTCTAAGTCTTTCAATTACTCTGGTGTCACTCCAATTCTGTCCGTAAATTGTGTCGTCATCTGCCATTAAAATACGGTCGCCTGGCAAAATTCCAGCGCGAAAACTAGGACCCCCTTCAATAGCTCGAATGACTGTGATGCTGTCTTTATAGTTGTAAAAACTTACGCCAATTCCGATAAAATCGCCTTTCATATTTTCTTTGACCGATGCTAAATCTTGTTTTGGTATGTATGAAGAATGTGGATCGAGGTTTTGCAACACAGTATCAATAAAGCCTTCGACAATGCTATCTGTATCCACAGGGTCAACATACTCATATTCTAAATAATCAATGAGCCGACTGAATTTTTGTTTGCTCACGTTTTTAGAATTTGCAAAATGATTGGAGGTATTGGTACTTAATTTTGATCCAATATAAATCCCAATCCCCAAAAGAACTGCAATAAAAAATGGTAGGTGTTTTCGATTTAGGGACATCAAATTAGAGAGTTAGTAGTTCGACTTTGATACCTGCTTTTTCCAGAAACTCTACTCCCGAAAGGTCTTTATAGGCTTGACTATAAACCACTCGAGTAATTCCAGATTGATGAATTAATTTACTACAGCTCTGACAGGGTGATAGGGTGATGTATAGGGTGGCTCCATTACAAGATTGCGTAGAGGCTGCAACCTTTAAAATGGCGTTTGCTTCTGCGTGTAGAACATACCATTTTGTGTACCCTTCTTCGTCTTCACAAAAATTTTCGAAACCGGTAGGGGTACCATTATAACCATCGGAGATAATCATACGATCTTTGACAATGATTGCACCTACTTGTTTGCGTTTACAGTACGACAATTTTCCCCATTCAGAAGCCATTCTGAGATAGGCTTTGTCATATTTAAGTTGTTTTTGTGTGGTCATAAAAGGGGTAAAATTATTTGCTTAAGAAAATAGTGGGCTGTTAAAAATCAAAGGAAGCATGAGGCCAATCACAACAGCCGAAAGAACCATTACCCAGTCTCGAACAGAGAATCTAAAAATAGTTTGCCCTAAGAATCCGAAAAATAATATACAGAAAACAATTACAAGCTGTCCGAGTTCAATTCCTAAGGCAAATTCTAATACGGATAATAACGTGCTTTCGTTTGCGCTTACCATAGATTCAAAGGCGTTAGCAAACCCTAATCCGTGAATGAATCCAAAAAACAAGACAATACTAAAAATAATAATTGGGTTGGATTGTTTAGATGCTTTTCCGGCGGTAAACACATTATAAAGTGCCATGATGATGATTGTAAACGGAATCAACCACTCAATCACATTGCTCTTTAAGTTGATAATGTTATAAACTCCTAACAACAAACTCAGGGTGTGACCTAAGGTAAAAGACGATATTAATAACAGTAAGCGTTTCCAGTCTTTAAAAAGGTATGGAATTGTCAGGACCACTAAAAACAAGATGTGGTCGTAGCTTTTGAAGCTAACAATATGATACAGTCCTAATTCTAAAAATTTTAAAAAGCTATCCAACATTGGTTTATTATTATATTTATTTCAAAGTTACTAAAAATTAATGTTTAGAATTACACTAATCTATTGAAGCGATTCAAAAACCTCAAGACCACAATCTAAAAAGGCTTTATAATCTGCTTCATCTGGAGTGTATCCAACAGGATCATTTAAAACAGTTTCTCCATCCGAACCTAATAATACATAATAAGGTTGAGAATTGGATTGGAAAAATTGTGTCTGGAAATGGGCCCATTTATGTCCGTAATTTTCTAAGACACGTGTCCCGCCTCCAAGACGTTCAACCGTTAATTTTTGATCTTCTGGTAATTCTTTTTTATCATCCACATAAAGAGAAATCAATACATAATCTTCTTCAAAATAAGATTTTATGGTTGTTTTTGGCCAAATATGTTCTTCCATTTTACGGCAGTTTACACAGGCATAACCTGTGAAATCTAGTAAAATTGGTTTGTTTACTTTTTGGGCGTAGGCAACACCTTCTTTTAGATCTTTGAAACAATCAAAATTATTCGGACAGTCATTTGGATACAGAAAGCTGTAACCTACTGGCGGTGCTAAGCCACTAAGTAATGTCAGTGGGGTGAATGTTTGTGTTTCTTTATTAATCCTGAATCCAGACCCTAAATAGACTACAAAGGCGAATACTAAAACTCCAGAGGTAATTCTGAAAAAGGATAGTTTTTTGAGTGGAGAATCGTGTGGGAATTTGAGTTTCCCTAAGATATAGAGTGCGAGTCCAGCAAACACAACAATCCAAATACCTAAAAAGACTTCAATTTTTAGGAAACCCCAATGTTTCACTAAATCGGCGTTAGAAAGAAATTTAAAGGCCAATGCGAGTTCTAAAAACCCTAAAATAACTTTAGTAGTATTGAGCCATCCTCCAGATTTTGGAAGGGCTTTTAGCATGTTTGGAAACATCGCAAATAATGCAAAGGGCAATCCAAGTGCCACCCCAAAACCTGCCATTCCAGCGGTCAGTTGCCAAGCACCACCATCTGCAGAAAGAGAACCTGCAAGCAACGATCCAAGAATTGGACCTGTACAAGAAAAGGATACAATTGATAAGGTCAATGCCATGAAAAAGACCCCTAAAATCCCGCCGATACCTTCGCCCCTACTCGTGGAATTTGTCCAAGAGGATGGCAGCGTTAGTTCATAATAGCCGAAAAATGAAAAGGCGAAAAATATAAATATGACAAAGAAAATGACGTTCAACCACACATTGGTGGAGATTTCATTTAAAATATCGGGGTTGACAGAGTCTAGTAAGTGAAATGGAATGCTGAGTGCGAGGTAAACCAATACAATGAAAAAACCATATAAAATGGCTTTAGATACGCCGCCTTTTTGATTGCCATCACCCCCTTTTTTGGTGAAAAAACTGACGGTTAAAGGAATCATTGGAAACACACAAGGGGTTAAAAGGGCTAACAGTCCGCCTAAGAATCCCAATCCAAAAATCCTCCATAGTGAGTTGTTTGATGCTTTGATATCTTGTGAGAGCGACGTTAATTGTGTGCTACACTTCACCAATGCTTTTGAGATAGAATCAATTGACATGCCGTATAAAATCTGATCGGCATTCTCAGAAACTTCTAAGTTTGATACGGGTGTTCCTCCAACTATCACAAATCCGGATTCTGAAGTATAGTTAAATGTAAATGGATTGTCTGGTAAATAAGTGCATTTTGTGTCATCACAAGTCATAAAATCAATATTCCCTTTAACACTAAATTCAGGCGATTTTATACGGACTCGTTGCTTAAAAATTGCTTTATCATAATATTTTGAAACGACCATTTCAAACACGGGATCGAGTTGTGTCACCTTGTTTAATTCTAGCTCTTTGACGGTTTCAATGAGTTCAAAATCTGGAGCTGATTCAAATGAAAAGACGGTTGGCAAAGGCCCTCCCTCTTCTACAAACTGCGAGTACAGTGCCCAGTGAGATTCAATCTTAGCGACAAAAATAAGGTCGTATTCTGTTTCTGAAATTTTTTCTGAACCAAATTCCCATTTTACAGAGTTTATAATCTGAGAAAAACCAGAAAAACTGATTAAAAACAATAAAAGTGTTGCGAGCTTTTTCATAATTTTAGTAGGAATTTAGTGTGCAATTTAATGAAAAAATTAAATTGCAGTCTCATAAGTAAATATAATATTTAAAATTCAATGAGAGGGCAAAAAAAACCCAACCGTTTAAGGTTGGGCTTTGTAAGATTTATGAAAGTTAAATCCCTTATTCTTTTGGTAAATTTCTTTCGTATTGTGTTGCTCTTGAAATTTTTCCATCTTTATTAAAATAGAACCATTCAACAAGTTCCTTTTCCCAAACAGTACCGTCTGTAAGCACTCTTCTTTCTCTTGAAAAAACAGTAACTCCAGATTCTGTATCTGTATTTTGAATCTTTAAAGGAACAATTGAATACACTTTCCAAGAAAGCTCTGTGAAACCATCCATCATCGATTTCCATAATTCTGTAGTTAGAATCATTTTATTTCCTTCAGAATCTAAAAATTCGGCCCCTTCAGCAAACGCTTCACTACACCCAGCTGCATCTTTATTATTATAATCTTCAACTAGTTTTTCAATCACTTCAACTTCACCTCTGTTTGAGAATACCAAAGGTCTTCCAGACCATTCTGAGGCACCGTCACCTATGAATTTTCCTCCGTAGTTGAGTCCAAAATTACTAGATTCCATTCTTCTAGACCACTGTGCAAAAGCAGTAACCTTATTTTCTTTGTCAACTGTAAAAATCTCCATTAAATTAAGGTTCTCTATTGAACCGTCTATGAAGTTTCGGTCTTCAGTAGACCAAGCTAATACCATTGTGTTTTCAGAGCCTTCCATTTTTACAGGGATAATCATATAAGGATCCATTGTAATTGTCTCCATAGAGCCTAACCATTTTGTAGACCAGTCCATTGCTCTGTCTGAAAATTCTTTAGTGTAACTTGATAAAAGAGCCGTAACATCTTTTGAGCTGTAATCTTTTGCGATTGTTTTTACGGTTTCAACAGAAGCATCACTGCCGATTGTAAATGATTTTCCATTGTTTTCACCTTCACCTAAAAACACACCTCCGGTTTGGGCTGTTAAAAATAGGCTTGAGCAAAAGGTTAATGTGTAAAGTAATTTTTTCATGTTGGTTTTATTAAATTGGTTTATAAATACTTGCTAAATGCAATTTAATAAAAAGTAGGGAATAAAATACTTTAAACGTTTAAAAACTCATCTCTGGTCTCAATATATTTGGATTGAGTTTTTTTAATAAAGGTTTTAGAGGACACTCTTTTAGATTCTTTAAAAAACTTAACGCCAAGTGGGCCAAATTCGTCGTCTAAATTTCGCTTGCTCCAATTCATCATTTCATAAAGAATTGGATACGTGTCAACTCCTTTCTCGGTAAGGTAGTAGAGTTTTGTTTTTTTGTCGTGTGGAAGTTTAATCACTTTAAGCAATCCGTGATTGATTAAAAACTCTAAGCGGTTGCTCAAAATATTGGAGGCGAATTTTTCAGGAGAGTTCATGAATTCAGTAAATGTTTTCTTCCCTAAAAACAAATCTCTAATAATGATTAAAGACCATTTGTCTCCAACAATATCAAGAATATTTACCAAGGGGCATTGGGATCTGTTTGTTCTCATAGTTGATAGATTTGATGAGCTACAAACTTATTGTGTTTGATTCCAAAAACATCAATTTTAACAAATTTTTGACATAAAAAAGGAGGGGGATACTCCCCTCCTTATGAAATATAAAATACAGAATGTTAGAATGTTAGTTCTAAAATACGATTCCATGTATATTCGCTGATCACTGACCATTGGCTTATAGAAAGCTCTCCTACCAAAGCTTTATACTCTGCGCTTTGTTCTCTTATTTCTGTGCGTTTTTCCCAGTTACTAAAGTAATCAAACTGAGATTTGTCAATACACATCACCATATAATCTGCATCTTTGGCTCCAAAAACAGATTTGAAGATTGCATAATGGTAGCTGATGCCTAATTTTTTGTCAAGAGCATTCATTTTTTTGTTCCAATCTTCATAAGCATTGTCTGCATTCATCTTCACATTGACATATTGAACACGTCTGTAAAACTGCTCATCTTTTTCTGCTCTTGAGAGAACTGACCATGTTTCTGGGGTTGTACTTAATTCTGGCATAAATTCCCATACAGAAGACTCTCTAAAACTAGTTACATCATTAAATGTGGCTACAGTTCCCTCTGGGAGCGGCTCCATGCTTTGTAAGGTGTTCCATATTTTTTCTTGATTTTCATCTTGTCTATTTCTGGACGCTACCATGTCGGTCAGCGATTCATGAAATTGTAGAAACTGAATCTTTTTGGTTCCAGGTTCTGCAAATGTGTATGTCTTAGCATCTTCAATTTCTAGTGTTGTTTTGATGGCAGTCATCCACTGCGTCACCATGGTTGAGAAATTTTCTGGTGATTCAGTTTCTATTTCATTAACAACCATAATTTGAGCATTTAGCCCGGTTGATGTGGCAATTAAAAGTGTAAAAATTAATTTTTTCATTCTATTTTATATTTAAGTTTATTGGTTTAATTAGTTCATCATTCCAGAAGAAAGTTCTGGCATCAATTGAAGTGTTTCTACGTTTTCTCCGTACATTTCAATGGAAGCATCCAGATTAGCAATATCCTCTGACCATGAACCCCATCCAAATAGTTTATTATAGTCTTCTTCCCATGTTGTTTCACTTGATTTCATAAGGCGCTCATAGCTAGAAAAGCCAACAACTCTCACGAATTGATTTCTATTTCCTCCACTTTCAAGTCTGAATAAAAGCACATTGACATCCAATTCTCTTAGTGTCAAGATTTCCGTTATTCTGGACATAAATCTTCTAAAATGGAGTATTTTATCTGCTTTTACATCAAATACCGTTCTGGTGATATATTTTGAAGGGGTTCCTGTTTCTGGATCAAAGTTATAAGACCCATTTTTTATACGAGACCATCTTTTTTGACCTTGTTCATCCGCTATGTATTTTGCAACATTTTTGTCCCAATACGCTGCTTCAACTGAGCGATCCACATCATAATCTGCTGGTTTTTTGTTAGCTTCAACTCTTTCATAAGTTCCGCTATTTGGGCCTGTAATGACTTTGTAAGTAAAAATCCCAAGTTCAGGAGTTGAATTAAATGTTTTTGTTTTAAGGGCTACTGCAGATTCAAATTTCTGAACCATATCGGTTTTTGGAGTAAAACGCCATGTATTCCAATATTCTTGTTTAGAATTTCGTTGTCCAAAAACTACTGTAGATAGACAAAATGTTAAGATAATAAGAAGTTGTTTTTTCATTTTAAAAATTAAATTGGTTAAGCTTACAAGATAAAACTTATGCTTGTAAAATGCAAGTTAATTTTTTAAAATACTAAATCTATTATTTTGTCGGGATGACAGGATTTAGAGAATCCATTAACATCGCATTTGTTGCAAATAGATACTTGATGCTATCGCATCAGCGTCACTTTAGTGGTCTTTATTATTCAAACTAAGTTTGACAACAAAGACCACTAAAGAAAAAAGACTTTTACAAAGTCAAGTATCTGCTTGTCGGGATGACAGGATTTGAACCTGCGACCACACGACCCCCAGCCGTGTACGCTAACCGGACTGCGCCACATCCCGAATAATTTGTAAGGTATTGCTATTAAATCACATTCAATTTTTTTCCAACTTTAATAAAGGCATTGATTGCTTTTTGTATGTGTTCTTTTTCATGTGCTGCTGACAATTGGACTCTAATTCTTGCTTTGTCTTTTGGAACTACTGGAAAGAAAAAACCAATTACATAAATACCCTCCTCTAAGAGTTTTTCCGAAAATTCTTGTGCTAAAGGTGCATCATATAGCATAATGGGTACAATTGGATGAATTCCTGGAACAATGTCAAATCCTGCTGCCGTCATTTCTGAACGAAAAAAGGAAGTGTTGGCTTCTAGTTTATCTCTTAATTCATTGGAATCAGAAATCATGTCCAGAACTTGAAGTGTGGCTCCAACTATAGCGGGTGCTAATGTATTTGAAAATAAATAGGGTCGAGAGTGTTGTCTTAAAATATCAACGATTTCTTTTCGAGCCGCTGTAAATCCACCTGAAGCTCCACCCAACGCTTTTCCATACGTTCCTGTAATTATATCAACTCGGTCAATAACGTTGTGATGTTCATGAACGCCTCTTCCTGTTGCTCCAAGGAACCCTGTAGAATGGCATTCATCAATCATTACGAGAGCATCGTACTTATCCGCTAAATCGCAAATTTTGTCTAACTGCGCTACGGTACCGTCCATTGAAAAAGATCCGTCTGTCACAATTAATTTACGTCTGGATGACGCAGCTTGTATTAGCTGTTCTTCCAAGGACTCCATGTTGTTGTGGGTGTATCTAAAACGCTTTGCTTTACAAAGGCGGATTCCATCAATTATAGATGCATGGTTAAGGGCATCAGAAATGACAGCGTCTTCCGCTCCCAGTAAGGGTTCAAAAAGCCCCCCATTAGCATCAAAAGCAGCGGCGTAAAGAATACAATCTTCCATTCCTAAATAGTGCGCTGTTTTTTCTTCCAATTCTTTGTGAATGTCTTGAGTTCCACAAATAAATCTCACTGACGACAGTCCAAAACCATGCGTGTTAAGTGCGTCAACTCCGGCTTGGACAACTTTGGGGTGTGCCGAAAGTCCTAAGTAATTGTTAGCACAAAAGTTTAACACATTTGATTGCGATGTCGTATTTATTTCTGGACCTTGCTTTGAAGTCAACACTCTTTCTGCCTTATAAAGTCCACTTGCTTTTATTGCCTCAATATCCTTTTTGAAAGCGTCTTTAATGGTTCCGTACATGGTTATTTTCTGTATTTAGTTACTGTTTTAATTTTAAATTTTTAATCATACTACTTGTCATACTTTCCAAATCACACTTAGGATTCCAACCCCAGTCGCGCCTCGCATTTGAATCGTCAATACTATTGGGCCAAGTATCTGCAATTTGTTGTCTGAAATCTGGCTTATAAGTGATTGTGAATTTAGGGTATGTTTTTCTAATCATCAAAAATAATTGATTTGGATTAAAACTCATCCCTGCAATATTATAGGAAGATCGAATGGTAATGTTTTGTTTTGGGGCTTCCATGAGTTCTATGGTAGCTCGGATCGCGTCTTCCATATAAATCATTGGCAATTGAGCTGAAGCGCTCAAAAAACATTCAAATGGTTTGTTGTGAATCGCTTTATGAAATATATCAACTGCATAATCTGTGGTGCCTCCACCGGGCAAAGATTGGTGTCCGATAACGCCAGGGTATCTTAAAGATCGAACGTCCAAGCCGTATTTGATGTAATAATAATTAACCCAATTTTCACCTGTTGCTTTGCTTATGCCATAAATGGTTGAAGGCAATAAAAACTGATCTTGAGAAGTATTGTCTTTGGATGCATTATCTCCAAAAACGGCAATTGAACTAGGGAAAAAAACTTTGTGTACCCCCTGAATTCTTGAAACTTCTAAAACATTAATCAGTGTTTTCATGTTTAAGTCCCATGTCTTAACTGGGGTTTTTTCTCCACTAGCGGATAGAATTGCAGCGAGGTGGTAAATTTGTGTGATTGAATGCTTAATGACAATAGATTCTAATTTCTGATAATCTGTTGCATCTAAAATTTCAAAATGTCCACGGTGTCCAATCTTAGGATATAAGTCTGTTGCAATAATACGATCAAACCCAAATTTTTCTTGGAGTTTTAATGTTAGAACAGATCCTAATTGCCCTCCAGCACCTGTTATTAATATTTTTTCTTGCATAAAACTAAAGAATTGAATACAATCAAAATTATAAATTAAGAACAATTAATAGTTAAAAAAACTTCTAAATATAACAATAAAAGTATTTTTGACTTCTATTATTAATAATTGTGTTTATATTTACTTTGGACAATCGTTAAATACTAACTTTAAAGTAATTTATTCTGCATCATGGAAAAACTAGATGAGGTCGATCTCAAAATATTAAGAATTTTACAAACAGATTCCAAAAAAACGACAAAGGAAATAGCAAAAGAACTCCATCTTACGGCTTCGCCTGTTTATGAACGAATTCGACGGCTAGAGAAAAAAAAGTATATAAAAAAGTACGTTGCTTTGATAGACAAAAAACGGGTCAACCAACCTATCACCGCCATCTGTATGGTTTCTTTACGCTATCACGACGAAGGTTTTATTGACACATTTGATCGACAAATTAGAGCTTTGAGAGAGGTACAGGAGTGTTATCATATGGCTGGAAAAGTAGATTTTTTTTTAAAAATCAACCTTCAGAGTTTGGATGCTTACCATGAATTTGTAAGGCTCAAGCTTTCTAAAATTGATAATATTGGGGTTTTGGAGAGTTCTTTTGTTTTAAAAGAAATCTTTCATAGTACTGAGTATAATATCTAACAAAGTCTTCTTTAAATACAGATTCGATAAGATTCGCTTTATTACTGAAAAATTAAAGGGTTGACTTTTATTTTTTCCTTAATTTTACAAACATGAAAAAAATTACAATTCTCATCCATTGCAAAGACCAATCCGGAATCATTGCGGCGGTGACCAACTTTATTGCGTCTAAGGGAGGAAATATTGTTTATATTGATCAGCATGTGGATCAAGAACAGCAAGTGTTTTTTATGCGCCTGGAAGGCGAATTTGATAAAACCTCTTTCAGTGACCTAGATTTTAACACTCAATTTCAGCAAAAAATTGCTAATAAATTTGATATGGGTTGGGAGCTTCACACAGCAGCTTACCGTCCAAAAATGGCATTGTTTGTGTCTAAATATGAGCATTGTTTATATGATATTTTAGGCCGCTATAAGTCGGGTGAATTGGCTTTAGAAATCCCTTTGATTGTTAGTAATCACTTAGATTTGAAGCCAATAGCCGATAGTTTTGGGATTCCATTTTTTCATGTGCCAGTAACTAAAGAGAGCAAGGCTGAGGCAGAAGCCAAGCATTTAGCCCTTTTGTCGGATCATGCAATTGACTTTATTGTGTTGGCACGTTATATGCAAATCATTCCTGAGGGGTTCATAAATAAGTATCCGCATAAAATCATCAATATACATCACTCTTTTTTACCTGCTTTTGTAGGTGCCAAGCCTTATCATTCTGCTTACAAAAGAGGGGTTAAAATTATTGGAGCAACCTCTCATTATGTGACTGTAGAATTAGATGCTGGACCTATTATTGAGCAAGATGTGACGCGTGTTTCGCACACACATTCTATTTCAGATTTAGTATCAAAAGGCCGTGATTTAGAAAAAATAGTATTATCAACAGGTATCAAATTACATTTGGATCGCAAAGTGATGGTTTACAATAATAAAACCGTCATATTTTCTTAATAAACCTATTAACTTTTAATTTTAACTATTATGGAACAACACACACAACCCACCATTCAAGTAACTGCTTCTGGAAAAGTGGTAGTTACCAATGCAAAAGACATTATTTTATTGGATAGCGAGGGTAATCCAATCGCAAAACGCAACCGATTTTCGTTGTGTAATTGCGGGAAAACTCAAGACATTCCTTTTTGCGACGGCGCTCATAAGAACTAAGTATTCTTATTTTATTTTATAAAAAAAGCCTCTACAAATTGTAGAGGCTTTTTTTTAGTTTTCTAATGCTATTTAATTACTCACCTTCTGCAAGTATCCGTTCGGTTACGTAAAACATTTGGATTTTTCCGTCCACGATAAGTGCATCATGTACCTGGCCAAGTTTTACTTCTTCTCCTTCAACTGTTAAAGTAACGCCATGTCCTGAAGTTACCCACTGACGTAATTCTCCTTTTTTGTTGGTGTATTCATTTTCAATAAGGTAGCTTGTTTTCCATTTTGGATTCGTATCGGCAAACCAGGCAGTTAAAAATTCTATATGGGCATCAGTTCCATCAATGACCTGTCCTGTTGGTCCATAAACTTTAAATCCTTCTACGGCGTTTAAACTACGAATGGTTTCTAAGTCTCTGTCGTTATGTGCTTGAATATATTTTTCCCAAATAGCTACGGTTGATAAATCGCCACTGTATAATGGGACTTTTGTACCGTCATCGCTAATTTCATGACCTATTGCTTTTGGAGCAGCTTCCGGGCATGGAGCATTGGTGCATGAGATTAATACTGCGGTCATTACTACGGCTAAAATTGATTTTTTCATTTTTAAATTGGTTTAAATTAATAATACTTGTTTAACAAAAGTAATGTAAATTATACAAAAAACGGTTGTATGCTTATAAGTGGTTTTCGATTATAACAGTCCTAACTGGGATAAGAATGAATGGTTATCAAAAAAATCTTGTTCTTTTAATACTTTTCCGCCTTTCATCCATACGAGTGTGGTTCCACTGATGTCAACTTTGTTGTTGGTGGCTGGGATTCCAAATAATTCACCATCGTGAGTGCCCTTAAAATTCCAGTGTTTCACAATTTTATCGCCTTGACCAAACGTATCAATAAATTTAAACTGAGCATCCGAAAACCCTGTTAAATAATTATTGTAATAAGCTCTAAACGCATCAATTCCTTCGACATCGCCTTGAGCAGTTACGACAGTTGCCTGTGAGTCAAAACTATCGGTATTAATAAGGTTTATATCTCTTTTCTCAAATATGTCTTCCCATACCGAAACATACATTTCTATATTTTTATTAAGGTTTGAATTTGCTAATTCGAGTGTTTGACACTCTTGACTTGGTTGTTGAGAACAGGCTACAACTAGTAGTGAGATCAGTAAGATTAATGACTTTTTCATTTTATGTTTTTTTAAATTTTGAATGTAAATATACTTATTATAAGTTGTTATTTAAAAGTAAAAATGTTTAAACTCTCCACTCACTTTTATCACATACAGAATCAGGCTTAAACCTCTATGTGGTTTTACAGGGGTTAGATCTGTTGTTTTACTTAAAACCCCTCACATCATTTAAGCTTCATTTTCTCTTGCTTTGGACAGGGCTGTTGCAACCAGTCCAGCTGGGACGGTCACCAATCCAACTCCGATCATAAGTACGAAAAAAGTAAATATTTTACCTCCTAAGGTGATCGGATATACATCGCCATAACCAACAGTGGTTAACGTGACTATAGACCACCAGGCACTGTGAAATACCGATTTAAAAACTTCTGGTTGGGCTTCGTTTTCGAAAAAATAGATGCCAGCAGATGTTATAAATATTAAGACGAGGGTCACTAAAAAAAACAATATTATTTCTTCCCTAACGATTAAAAATCCAAGTCTAAATCTGTTGAGTGCCTTGTTATAACGGATTAACTTTAATGCTCTAAAAACTCTAAAGATTCTAAAAGCTCTTAGGAAACGTAAGTCTAAAAATTTACTGAGATAGAATGGAAGTATTGACAATAGGTCTATGATTCCATAAAAACTAAATATATATCTAAAGGGATGTTTGGAAACATATACTCTGAGTATATATTCTACAGAGAAGATGATAATGCTTATGGTCTCAAATATGTGTAAAGATTTCCTTAAGGCTATAGACAAATCTGGAAGGGTGTCTATCGCAAACGATGCAAGGGACAGTAAAATTAGTGTTTGAATGAAGTAGTCAAAATACCGACCCTTCTTGGTGGTGTTATCCTCTAGGATACCCCACAGTTGTTTTTTAATTTTTGAATTCAAATTGGCAGTTGTAAGATAATATTGGTTTGTATTACAAATATAACAACTTTTAATTTGAAATTTATTTAACTAAATAAAGGAACCTAAAAAGCTAGTTAAATTGCACTGTAATAGATCAATGGTTTATAGAAAACGGATTCTAACACAGTAGCTGCGTTTATATTTTAGATCAATATAAATACCATTATAAGTCATTGAGCTACACAAAAAGAGGACTTTATTCCACATCGGACGTTGTTGGGTAAAAATTAAAAATAGGTGTTACAACAAAAAGGGATACTGAAATTATTTCCAATTTTGTCCTTTTAGTTCCATTGCGGCTTTAAGGATATCTTTTTGGCTGATTTGCCCTACTAATTTACCATTTTCCACAATTGGAAAACGGCGTCTTTTGGTTGCTAAAAACCTATTGGCCGCATCAAAAATATTCATATTTCCGTCGATAGTATCCACATTTTTGACCATGTGTTTTTCAATTGTTTGATCTTGCATTGGCATATTATAGTATCTACTTTCACTTATTTGCTTTATACAATCCCCTTCAGATATAATACCTATTAATTCTTTTTGGGCGTTCACAACTGGACCTCCTGAGATTCGATGCTTAATAAGTGCTTGCATCACACTTTCAATGGACTGATCTGGCTTGAAAGTGATCAAATTGGTAGTCATATAATCACTAACTTTTAGGGGCATATTCTCTTTTACTTGAGGCGTTCTAGCGCCTTGAAAACTTTTTATTCCCATGATATCAAATTTTGGTGTTTTTAAATGTAGGGAAAAAAACGGTGCTTTCCTAAATATCTGTATTCAGTGTGCCTCCAAATTTGTTGCTATTTTGAAGAGGGAAAGGTGTTTAAGTTCCTTTTTGACTGCCTTATTTTTTTGATAAGGTATAAACAACACTAAATCTACCCGCATCTGATGCAACGCTTGTCCCTTCGACAGACCATCCTTCGTCTAAAAAAAATTCTAGAGCCTGATCGCCAGTTAAGCCATTTCTGAACCTTTCTTCTTTACCATCGTTTATAACGTAAGCAGATTCTAATTTTTTCCCCATTAACTTCAAAATAATTACATCTGTGGATTTAGGGGTATTAAAATTATTAAAGCCGGTCAAAACTGTAAGGCAAACAATGGCAGTGATTAGTGTTTTCAAGTACTTCATATCTAAAATGTTTTTGGTTTATACTTCAAAAATATGAAAAAAATAACTCTTTGGATTTAGAACAAAGCGTGTTGGGAAAAGCATTAATGCCAATTGAGTGCCAAGAAATTCACTGTATTTGGTGGAGTTGGTTTAAGTACTGAAGTAAAGTAGTTTGCTTTTCACAACTGCTTAGAGAGTGAGAGCATAAAAAAAGCCCTTACATCTCTGTAAAGGCTTTATAACTAGCTCCCCCTATTATTCAAAGATGCAGCCAAGAATTTCTTAATTCACCTTCCTC
>JABAYY010000003.1 GCA_018608765.1 Flavobacteriaceae bacterium | reverse complement strand
AGGATGCCGAAAGTCAAACGAATCCAATTGTATTTCCTTACACAAACAACACAAACCCCCAAACTATATATGTGGTAGCTAGTACAGAATACGAGGGTGTTTTAGTCAGTTCTAACGTATTTGAAATTAATGTAATTATCGTGGATGGTGAAACCAATGCTGATTGTAATGAATGGAATGTTTTTGAGGCTTTAGTAATTAATGAATCAGGCTGGAATATCACTGAAAATAATATTTTTTCTGAAAATGATAATGTAAACCAATATGGGATTAGCTTTAGTAGTGATGGATCATTAGTGTATGGAACAGAATCTCCTAGTTATTTAAATACCCATGCGGGTACATATAATATCTTTGTTAGCGCTACTGGAGATACATTAGCTGAATTTTCATTTAACGATCCTAATTTACCTATAAATCCTATTTCTGATGAAACATGGATTCTCACAGCATGTGATCTTGTTACTGGTAGCTTTACATTTTATCAGTACGATATGACAACGGGTCAACAAGGAGATTTATATTTTGTGTTATCAGTTTGTGAGTGCGAGGACTTTGAAACTTGCCTAGAAACTTCTTTAGACGGAAAATGGCTATCGGTGGGAGGTGATAATACAGTTGAGCCAAATACCATGTTTATTTTTGAAGATGGTCTGAGGTATACCGTATATTGTACAGAATCTTGCGATTGGGAGGCTTTAGGTATTGAAGACGCGATTCCAACTCCTTTAGAGTATTTCTACGATTACGAAAACTGCCTTTTAACAACAGATTTAAATTTTGGAAATTATGTAACTTGGGTTACTCAATTTGTTTGTGATGAACAGGTGTTAAGAGCTTATGTACTAGAAACTGGAGCCGAAATAATATTTTATAGGCCAGGTTATGACATTTCACAATGTGATGAGTAGTCAACAAAACAACCAATAAGACGACCAATAAAACAACTTTTAAATACAAATAATTGAATTCAACCTTGCCAAATACGTCATGTGATGAAGCTGTTTTTTCCAGCTTATTTGAAAAGCATTCTAAGGATTTATTCAATTATTTGTATTATAAATATGGAGCTAACTTAAATCCTGACGATCGGGTCCAAGAAGCTTTTGTGAAGCTTTGGCAAAACTGTGCGAAAGTCCCACCAAAAAAGGCCAAAGGGTTTTTGTACAAGGTTGCCAATAATAATTCGCTCAATGAGTTGGCTCATTTGAAAGTAGTTCATAAACACGCGCCTTCACGCGCTAAGTACACTACTTACGAAGATCCACAGTTTGAGATGGAAACTCAGGAGTTCTCTGAAAAATTACAAAAGGCCATTGCTGATTTATCCGGTCCGCAACGTGTAGCATTTTTACTCAATAGGATAGAAGGGAAAAAGCACAAAGAAATTGCAGAAATTTTAGGGGTTTCTACCAAAACTGTTGAAAAGCGTATTTATGGCGCGTTCAAAAAATTAAAAATTGATATTAAGGAATTATAAGCCTTGGCTGATTAAACTGTTGAAAACATGAAAACAAACGAAGACCTTTTAAGGAAATGGCTAGATAATGAGCTAGATGCATCCGAGCTTCAGGCGTTTAATGCCTTAGAAGATTCAGCTTTGTTAGAAAAAATATCGCTCGAAATGCAGTCGTTTAAAGCCCCTGAATATGATTCAGTTTTAGAATTTGAAAAATTAAAAAGCGCCCTCAAATCTCCCGTAAATTTAGTAGTTAGACCAAATTTTAGAGCTGTCTGGAGTTATGCAGCGGCTCTTTTAATTGGGTTGGGTCTTTTTTTTACAGTTCGTTTTTCAAATACATCACAAACAACCGACATGGCTGAGATTAAATCACAACGCTTACCAGATAGCTCAATGGTCACTGTCAATGCTGCATCAACACTCACATATAATACATTGTTGTGGAGGTTTGACCGCCAATTAGAATTGGATGGTGAAGCCTATTTTGAAGTTGTCAAAGGGTCTGATTTTACTGTCAATACCCATTTAGGAAGCGTTACAGTAGTCGGTACAAAATTTAAAGTCAAACAACGCTCTAACTACTTTGAAGTGGTGTGCTATGAAGGAACTGTTTCAGTAAGTATTTCAAATGAAATATATTTACTTAACCAAGGAGAACGTTTGTTAAAAGCTGATGATCGGCAAGATCAGCGTTCAAGTATTAAGGAGGATGTCCCTTCTTGGATACAGAAATCATCGGCGTTTACAGCTGCGCCCATACAACGGGTGCTAAATGAGCTAGAGCGACAGTATGCCGTTAAGATTCTGACAAATGGTATTGATACGAGATCCTTATTTACAGGCCGCTTTACACACGATAATTTAGAGCTGGCATTGAAAAGTATCACACTCCCCATGGGTTATGTCTATTCTGTAACTCCTAATTCAATTGTTGTGTCGGTTGAATAATATACGTTACATCCTTATAACAGGGTTGATTTTCTTGGCTGTAGAATTCTCACATTCTCAAAGCCCTGAGCGTAAAATAGTTTTAGCAACCTATATTCAACAGATTGAGTCATCAAGCGAATTGATCTTTAATTATGCAGACGACATCATTCTTGACAACTTAATTATTCCAAGTTCTGAGTCCTTAGACTCTAAAGGCTATGCGAACTATTTAACGTCACAAACAGGACTTGTTTTTCAAGCATTAGATGCCTACACAATTCTGATTATCCCCAAAAAATCTCCTACAAATGACACACAACTTTTAGATCCTGTTTTTATTTCAAATATTTTAACTCAAGGGGTTTTTGTGAATTCCGATGGTTCTACTAATATAACCCCTTCAGATTTCGGAATTTTAGCAGGTTTAACCGATATCGATGTCATGCAAATTGTTCAAAATTTGCCTGGGATTTCTTCAGTCAATGAGAAGTTGTCAGATTTAAATATAAGGGGAGGGACTCAAGATCAAAATCTAATTTTATGGAATGGTATTAAAATGTACCAATCAGGACACTTATTTGGTTTATTGTCAGCCATTAATTCAAATGCAACTCAGAAAGTAACAGTTTTAAAAAATGGAAGCTCTGCTTTTTATGGAGATGGTGTCTCAGGAACTATAGACATGTCTAGTGATTTTAGTTTGATAAAGAAGCCAACCTTCGATCTTGGTTCCAACCTAATCAGTGCGGACGTTCATTCCATTGTTCCATTGTCTAGCCGACAGAGTCTTCAGCTCTCTGCTCGTCGTTCGATTACAGATGCAGTGCAAACTCCTCCATTTAAAAATTATTTCAACAGGCTTTCTCAAAATACCGATTTGACTACTTTAGATAATGAAGAGTTATTTAAAAATGAACGTTTTTATTTTTATGATTTGTCTTTGAATTATCTGTATGAAATCTCAAAGAAAGAACGTTTTCAGTTCAATACAATTTATATTCAAAACGCGTTGTCTTTTGATGAAGACCTTCCGTCAGCGTCTGGAACACGTCAGTTAAATAGTTCTTTAAAACAGAAAACGGTAGGCGCTAGTGCATCCTATTTCAAACAATTGTCACCAGATTTAAACCTCTCTGGATTCCTTTATTTATCTCGCTACACTATGGAGGGTGTTAATAATGATCTTGCAAATGAGCAACGTCTCATTCAAAATAACAGCGTTGAAGAGAAAGGTTTGAAATTAAAATTAGATTACAACATTAACCCACGTTTCAACTTCAAAATGGGTTACCAATTGAATGAAACGGGTGTGGGTAATCTTGAGGATATCAATGCTCCTTTATTTCGACGTTATATCAAGGAAGTTATCATTAGTAATTCATTAATTAATGAACTCTCTTTTATTTCAAAAGACACTAAAACTTCTTTTAACGCAGGACTTCGGACCAATTATATTGATAAATTTTCTAAGTTTATTGTAGAGCCTCGGCTAAGTGTGAGTCATCAACTTTCCAAAAAGTGGCAGCTTGAAATCTTAGCTGAAAAAAAATCTCAGTATGTGTCGCAAGCTGTTTATTTTCAAAATGACTTTTTGGGGATCGAGAAACGCCGCTGGAAACTATCTAATAACAGTTCCATTCCAATAGTGCAAAGTAGTCAAGTCTCCTTGGGGCTTCATTACAATAAAAATAATTGGTTGTTTAGCATGGATAGCTATTACAAAAAAGTAAATGGAATTACCACTCGAAGTCAAGGATTTCAAAACCAATATCAATTTGTAGATGCTATAGGGCTTTATGAAGTTAAAGGAATCGATTTTTTGGTTCAAAAAAAATGGTCTGTTTTTACATCGTGGCTGACCTATAGCCTAAGTCAAAACGAGTATGATTTTAAGGCCTTAAATTCTCAAACTAATTTCCCCAATAACTACAGTGTAGAGCATGCTTTTTCTTGGAGTATTAACCATAGTTTTAATTCTTTTAAGTATGCTTTGAGTGTTAACGGGCACAGCGGTAAGCCCTACACACTTCCAACTCAAGTTGGTGTCGTGGATTCTACTATTGAGTATGCAACCCCAAATGCCGTTAATCTTCCTGATTATTTGCGTGTTGATTTATCTCTGCGTTATGACTTTAAACTCCAATCTGCCTTAGATGCAAGTTTAAGCTTGTCAATTTGGAACCTCTTAAATAGAACCAATGTATTAAACCGTTTTTATAGTTTTGACACATCCAATCAAATTATGGAGCGCAATTCAGAGGCGCTAGGTTTAACCCCAAATTTGAGTTTTCGACTTCGCTTCTAAACAACTCAAGCTTTATTGGAACTATTCATGAAATTCAAAATCTTAATTTTTTGATCTCTTAATACCAAAAAGCAAGCTCAAAATAAGGAGCTTGCTTTTTTGATTTTGTAAGGATGCTAAATATCTATAGTAGTGTGTAGTCTGGAATATATGGTTCAATTATTATATAAAGAACATATAAGAATATTAAAGCCCATACAGCTGCAGTTTTATACTTTTTATCTTCGTAATAGATGACTACCAAACAGCCGTATCCAATAAGTAATACAATATGAGCAATCAATATCATATGTTTTTGTTTAATGTTATTTTATAAATGGCGTAAGGCAGTCAAATCAGTTGTTTTCATGTATTCCTAAACTTGTGGGAACGTTCTAAATTTTGTAGTTTTGAGTCAGTTAACCATAGATTTAATATTTTAAATAATTGATAATTACAAGTCTTCATTTCCAACCGCGGATTTTTTATTGAGTATATGACCTCTTTTTGTTTGAGCCTTTAAACGTTTTTCAACGACTCTATAAATTGCCGCTTCGATGATTTCATGTTTTTCGCCATTCATTACATTAGAGATGTGTTTTTTTGAATAGGGCTGATTGGCTTTGTTGAATTCGTTACTGTCAATTAATTCCTTTTGAATGACTGGGGAGTATCGGTGCCCGATAGCGTTCTTTATAGACTCTTTGGCCGACTTATTAATCATAGAAAAACGTTATTTTTTTAATCCACTTTTTTCTGTTAATTTACTAGCACTTTACTAGTACAAATATAGATAAAATTATATCTAATTACAAAATAAATGGATAAGATAAAAACCAATATAAAAGAAAGAGTACTTCAAATAGCTAAGAGTAAGGGTCTTAGCTATGAATTTTTTTTCAATGACTTAGGTATATCTTACTCAAATTTTAAAGGAAAACAAAAAAATACTTCACTTCAATCCGATTCAATAGATAAAATTATAACCAAATATACAGACATAGATTTACATTGGTTAATCACTGGTCAGAAGAAATATGGCGAAAACGACGCTTCAAATAAAGTTTCTGAGCCATCAACTGAGTCAATTTATAAGGCCAAGTATTATGAGTGTGCCGAAAATTACATGAAATTAAACCAAGAAATCATCGCCTTAAGGTTTGAAAATAATAACTTAAAAAAAACGGATCAATAACTTCATGATCTAGATTTATTAAATTTCCTTCAAAATACAAATCGAGTTAACTATATTTGAGCTTTAATAGACAGATGCAAGATAAAATTATTGTTACAGGCGGTTGTGGTTACATTGGTTCCCATACAGTCATCACTTTGATTAACCACAATTACGAGGTGGTCATTATTGATGATTTATCAAATTCCAATATTCAAATTTTAGACCGAATTGAAAATATCACAGGCATAAAACCTTATTTTGAACAGGTTGACTTGAAGTCCTCTGAAGCCACTCAAGCTGTTTTTAATACTCATAAAGATGCAAAAGCGGTTATTCATTTTGCAGCCCACAAAGCAGTCGCGGAATCTATAAATGATCCTTTGATGTACTATCAAAACAATCTTTTTTCTTTAATTAACACGTTGAAAGCGCAGCAAGACAACGGTATCAATCATCTTATATTTTCATCTTCGGCAACGGTTTATGGGAATCCTACCGTAATGCCGATCACAGAAGATGCCCCAACCCAGCGTTCATTTTCACCCTACGGAAATACCAAAAAAATCGCTGAAGAAATTTTAGAAGATTTCACAAATTCACAGTCTGAAATATCCGTTATTTCATTGCGCTATTTCAATCCCATCGGAGCGCATGAATCTGGAGAAATAGGGGAGTTCCCTACAGGTATTCCAAATAATTTAATGCCATTCATCACTCAAACAGCCGCAGGTGTCAGAGAAAAACTGATGGTGTTTGGAAATGATTACCCAACCAAAGATGGCACGCCCATTAGAGATTATATTCACGTGGTAGATTTAGCGGAAGCCCATTTGAAAGCCCTTCAAAGACTCTTATCTCCAACTTCTAGTCACCCATTAGAGGTCTTTAACTTGGGAACTGGAAAAGGATACTCTGTACTCGAAATGATCAAAGCGTTTGAAGCGGTGAGCGGAAGCCCACTAAACTATGAAATTACAGGTCGAAGGCCTGGCGATGTACCCGAAATGTTTGCCTCAACAGATTTGGCGAAACAAGTGTTGAATTGGGAAGCAAGCCGTGGTTTACAAGAAATGATTCAATCTTCATGGACTTGGGAGCAGAATCTAAGAAACGAATTTTATTAATGAAACACAATACAAAAGATATTAAACCATACATTACCGATGTTCCAGATTTCCCAAAGAAAGGAATTGTATTTAAAGACATCACTACTTTACTCGAAAGTCCAGAAGGGGTAAACCTCTGCTTAGAATTGCTTTTGTCGGAACTTAAAAACAAGGAAATTGATAAAGTTGTAGCAATTGAAGCCCGCGGATTTTTCTTTGGAATGCTTTTAGCTCAGTCACTAAACGTACCATTTGTGCCCGTTCGAAAACCCGGAAAACTACCCCGCAAAGTAATTTCTCAATCCTTTGATTTAGAATATGGCTCAGATGTTTTAGAACTGCATGATAATGCTATAATTTCAGGAGATAAGGTATTGATTCATGACGATGTTTTAGCTACGGGAGGCACTGTTGAAGCAGTTTGTAAAATGGTAGAATCTTTGGGCGGTCAAATTGTTCAATGTAATTTTATTATGAAACTTGATTTTCTTGACGGTTCCAAAAAAATAGATGCGTATCCCATCTATGCTGCGACGACCTACTAATCCAACGCTTTTTTGGTAACATAAAGCCGCCACCCAAATAACGCCATTTGTAATTTTGTTGCTTTACTAAGGTCAACGCGTTTTTTAGTTAAACTTGGTAGTGCCCATTTATTGACCACTGCTAAGGCTTTAAAAAGTGTTTTTGAATTCATACTTCAAAAATAGAAATTCTTCTTCTAATTCTGTACATATTTCATATCTAAGATTTATCTTCGTAAAAAAACAAGCGTATGGATATTATTTTGATGCTGTTAGGATTTGGTCTTTTGGTTATTGGAGGTGAGTTTTTAGTGCGAGCTTCTGTAGCTCTGTCCTTTAAGCTCAATATTTCTAAGATGGTGGTTGGGCTCACAGTAGTGTCTTTCGCTACCTCACTTCCCGAACTTCTAGTCAGTTTAAATGCAGCTTTGAATGGGTCTCCATCAATTGCAATTAACAATGTTATTGGATCTAATATTGCCAATATTGGTTTGGTTCTTGGGATTACGGCTCTGATAGGGACGATTTATGTTGATAAATCATTTTATAAAATCAACTGGCCAGCAATGATGGTTTTTTCTTTTGCTTTTTATTATTTTTTAAGCAACGACTCAAAACTAGATGCCGTTGAAGGCGCTGTTTTGTTTTTAAGTTTACTTCTATTTATTGCTTATTCTCTAAAACAGTCAGAAGGAATTGAAACAGATGACTCTATGGATGCCTTCACAATGATTTCTAATTTCAAAATTGTAATATGGCTAATCATTGGGGGTGTTGCCTTGTATTTTGGTGCCAAATGGTTGGTTGATGGTGCGGTAGTGATCGCTCAAAAAATAGGGGTCAGTGAGGCCGTTATTTCGGTATCTGTAATTGCGGTGGGCACCAGTATTCCTGAACTTGCAGCTTCTGTAATTGCTGTGCTCAGAAAAGAAAAAGCGATCTCATTAGGTAATTTAATTGGTTCTAATATTTTCAATATTGGTTCTGTACTAGGAATGACAGCAATGGTTAAGCCTATTGTTGTTGATGACCCTGAAATTCTTTCAAGAGATATTATTTGGATGCTAGTTTTTGCAGGTCTTTTATTGCCCCTAACATTAATTTTAAAACGTTATGAAATTAAAAAACTAGAAGGTTTTTTAATGGTGTTATTGTATGGTGTTTTTATCTACTCTGTTTTTTTATAGGCTACAAAAAAATTAAAAACAACCATCAATTAACCAAAAAACTATTTAATTCTTCTACACTTGTTGAAGTCGATGAAGTAGTGACGGTACCCGTTGCTCCCAATTGCTGGATTAGTAAAATGACTTCAGTGCTTAATTGAAACCCTTGTGTTGTTTCGGCACGAACAAGTCCAATATCTCCAGCGTAAAAATAACGGACGGTCAGCACGTCTTGAGGTTGAATAACATTGATGGTTTGGCTTGTTCCGAAGAGTGTTATTTCACCAGTGACCGATATGTTAAGTTTAAGTATAGCTTCATGAACATTTGTGTATTCCATCCCATTCAAAGAGGTAGTTTCATAAAAATTTTCTTTTTCAGTTGTTAGGGCATAGCTTATTTCAATCGGAATCATTGTGCCTTGGATGTCTATAGTTTCAGAAAAACTATTTGATAAATCTGAGAGAACTTCTCCGTTAGAAGCATCTAGGTCAATAATTGTCAGGTCGTTAATTGCAGGTGATTGAGTAATTGGAATATCTATCGGAAAGTCTAAACTTCCTGTGTATTTTAAGTCAGTAGTAGTTTTGGATAAACTCCCATTTACTAAAAGCGTATTCATTGAGCCCAACGCATCCATGCCATTATTTGCTTGGTATGTGAAAGAATTCGCCGTTGATGTTGCTATATATAAAGAGTCAGAACCTGTAAAGTTCATTAAAGGAGTGTCAGAACTTGTACTTTCGACATCGTAAATCCAATAGTCTCCTAGTGTATTTGGAAAGTAATCTAAAGGGTCTGGTTCAGGATCCGTTACGTCGATGTCTGGGTTGTCTCCCTCTTCATACGTTTCGTTTGAACAACTTACAATAACTAATAAAAAGAAAAATAAAATAGGTTTTAGGGTGTTCATAATGTTTTGATTTTGATGTAAATATAGAAAAAAAATCAAAGTAAGAGTTTTAAAATAAAACAGTTTGCTATTTTGAAACCTATAACAATATCTTAAAAAACAAAAAACCCACTCGTTGAGCAGGTTTTTAAAATTTTAAGATCAAAAGGTTATTTTTTATTAACGTTTTGTATGTATTTATTTAAGGCCATTGTCATTGAAGGCATTTCGGTAGTTGGTGCTGAGATATCGACACGAAGTCCTTTGTTTTCAACAGCTTTTACGGTTGTATTTCCAAATACAGCAATGCGCGTATCATTTTGTTTGAAGTTTGGAAAGTTATGAAATAAAGAATCAATTCCAGAAGGACTAAAGAACACTAAAATGTCATAATATACATCTGCCAAATCAGATAAATCACTGATCACTGTATTGTAAAACACCGCTTGTTTCCACTTAACTCCTATTTCATCCAACATCAAAGGAACAATTGGTTTTAGTTTGTCCGAAGAGGGGAGTAAAAATTTTTCGTCTTTATACTTCTTGATAAGAGGCGAAAGATCTTGAAAATTACGTGTACCAACATAAATTTTACGCTTACGGTACACTACATATTTTTGTAAATAAAACGCAACCGCTTCAGATTGACAAAAGTATTTCATGCTATCCGGTACTTTAAAGCGCATTTCATCAGCCACTCTAAAAAAGTGATCAATAGCATTTCTGCTCGTCATAATGATTGCAGTGTAGCTTGAAAAATCAACTTTTTGTAATCGTACTTCTTTAGCTGTGACACCTTCCACGTGAATAAAGGGACGGAAATCAATTTTTACTTTTTGCCTGTCTTGCAAATCGAAGTAAGGAGAGTTTTCTACTTTTGGTTCGGGTTGAGACACCAAAATTGTTTTTACTTTCATAGATCAATTACTCTAATAGGTTAATTTATATCCAACGAAAACAGATTCCACAATACTATGTACGGCCCAATTTCGAGAGTGCAAAGATACAAAATAAAATAGAAGAAATTATTGATAAGTAGTTTTTGATACGATTTAATCGATTTCATAAATCCAGTGAAGACAATTAATAAAGAAATCACCAGTGTAGCTACCAATAACGTAGGTTGATTTGGGGCTCCAAAAATTAAAAAAGAGTTCAGAGGAAGTAATAAAACCCCTAATAGATTTAAAAAACTCACCTGTTGAAACACATAACTATGAAATAGTTTAGGAATATCAAACAAATAACCAATCCCTAGTTCTAACAGAATTTTGATAAGTGCTCCAGCACCAAGTAAACCGGCTATTTTTATAAATATAAAAAAATCCAATTCCAGTTTTTGAACGAAATGAATATAGCTCAGCAGTCCAAAAAGGGTGCCGTTAATACAGAAATTTAAAAACAATACGACGTCAAAAGGGTCTAAAAAAGTGTGATCTTTGAAATAAATCCTTAAATAATTTGAAGGTCCAAGCAGTCTTAAAAAATCTGTAAATCGTTTGTAATTTATAAGCTTAGCAGTTGCAATAATAGCAAGACTTACTACAATAATTGCAGTGTATAAATCGTTAAATAGAACCTCTCTAAGCATGCACAAATTTATGAAGAATATTTATAAAAAGAGTCCGCTAAAAATAACTTACTTTTGCTAAAATTTTTCTACGGAATGCAAGACGCTATTGTTATCATACCAACCTACAATGAGATTGAAAATATAGAGGGTATTTTAACCGCTGTATTTTCTCAATATAAAGACGTTCATGTTTTGGTTGTAGATGATAACTCACCAGATAAAACTGCTCAAAAAGTAGAAGCACTTCAGGCCACTTACAAAGAGCGTCTTTTTTTGCTAAAACGAATCGGAAAGCAAGGACTGGGTACAGCCTATATCGAAGGCTTTAAATGGTGCTTAAGTCGTTCATATGAATTCATTTTTGAAATGGATGCCGATTTTTCTCATAATCCCAAAGATCTTCAGCGCCTTTACGATAGCTGTAAAATTCAGAATGCTGATGTTGCTATTGGGTCGCGCTATATTAAAGGAGTAAATGTTGTCAATTGGCCTTTAGCAAGAGTGTTGCTTTCGTATGGTGCGTCTCTGTATGTTCGTGTCATTACAGGAATGAAAGTTCTTGATCCTACCGCAGGTTTTGTATGTTATAAACGAAAGGTTCTTGAATCTATAGACTTAGGAGCCATAAAATTTATTGGCTATGCATTTCAAATTGAAATGAAATATACTGCCTACAAAAAAAACTTTAATATCAAGGAAATCCCAATTATCTTTACCGACCGACGCTATGGAGTTTCAAAACTTAACAAAGGAATCATATCCGAAGCAATTCTAGGGGTCATCAAAATGCGATTAAAAACAATTTTAGGAACATCATAAATGCATAAGAAATCAATACTCATAAAAAATGCTCGAATTGTCAATGAAGGAACCATCATTGAAGGCGATGTATTAATAGAGGACCATCATATCAAGGAAATTGCCAGTTCTATTAGTGTTAAGAACTCTAATGTCACTATCATAGATGCAGAAAACAATTACCTCCTTCCTGGAGTTATTGACGATCAAGTACACTTTAGAGAGCCTGGTTTGACACACAAAGCAACGATTGAAACAGAATCCAGAGCGGCAATTGCAGGGGGTATCACCTCTTTTATTGAAATGCCAAACACCAATCCGCAAGCCACTACCATTGAAAAATTAGAAGACAAGTTTGAGATCGCTGCCAATACATCGTCTGCAAACTACTCGTTTATGTTTGGAGGGACAAATGATAATTTAGATGAAATATTAAAAGTAGACCCCCTCAAAGTTGCAGGGCTTAAACTTTTCTTAGGATCTTCAACAGGCAATATGCTTGTTGACAATCCAGAAGTTTTAGAAAAAATATTTAAAAGCACCGATTTGTTGATTTCTGTTCACTGTGAAGATGAAGATACGATCAAACAAAATACAGCACGTTATTTAGAACGCTATGGAGAAGACATTCCAATCAAGTGTCATCCAGAAATCAGAAGTGCAGAAGCTTGTTATATTTCATCTTCAAAAGCGATTGCTTTAGCTAAAAAAACGGGAGCACGTTTGCATGTGTTTCATTTGTCAACAGCAAAAGAAACACGGTTATTTTCAAATAAAAAACCTCTTAAAGATAAAAAAATTACTGCAGAGGTTTGTATTCATCACCTTTGGTTTTCTGATGAAGATTATGATAAAAAAGGAACATTTATAAAATGGAATCCAGCCGTAAAAACTGCTAATGACCGAGATGCATTATGGAAAGCTCTTTTAAATGATAAAATTGATGTTATTGCATCTGATCACGCCCCGCATACCCTAGAAGAAAAATCAAACAAATATACCAAAGCCCCATCTGGTGGGCCGCTCGTACAACATGCGCTCGTAGCCATGATGGAGGCGCACCATAACGGACGAATTTCTGTTGAAAAAATGGTAGAGAAGATGTGTCATAATCCTGCAATTTTATTTCAAATAGAAAAAAGAGGATATATCAAAGAAGGGTATTTTGCAGATTTAGTACTTGTGAATCCAAACAACCCTTGGACCGTGACCAAGGAAAACAGTCTCTACAAATGTGGGTGGTCGCCTTTTGAAGGTTCAACGTTTAAATCTCGAGTAACACATACCATTCTAAACGGAGCAGTTGTGTATGAAAATTCAAATTTTACAAACCACAATGCAGCCATGCGTTTAACATTTAACAGATGAAAACAGTCTTTTTAGCAGTAAGCACTTTGTTTCTTATATCATGTGAAAACTTAGATGTAAAAAAACCATCTAATTTGATATCCGAAGATCAAATGGTAGAAATCCTTTACGATGTTGTTATTATTAATTCTGCAAAAGGAATCAATAAACAATTACTGCAAAAGAAAATCAATGACCCGCTTGCCTATATTTATAAAAAACACAATATTGATAGCCTTCAGTTTGCACAAAGCAATACTTATTATACGTTCAAAAGTGACGCTTATAAATCTATTTATGAGAAGTTGGAATTGAAGTTAACGGCTCAAAAAACAGAATATGAAGCGTTGCTTGAAGAGAAAAAACGCACTAAGGATTCCATACGAACAAGTAAGCAAAGAAAAATGGATCCCTTGAACAGAGAGCGTCAAATAGAATTTGAATCTAAGATGAGGCCTCCTTTAAAAAAACTTGACACACTTCAGAAACAACCTTTGAAATAGGCTTGAATTTCAACCCTGCTTTAGTCATTAAGATTTTATCCGAACTGTAGTGACTTTTGGTTATTAAAGTCTTGCTCAAGTTTTTAGTAAGTCGTCTTTTTTTGCCCGTTAATTTATGTTTCAACCAGTCCAGTCGCCATGCGAAAGAAAGCATCCACTTACTTGCTATTTTTTTAGGAGGTGTTAGTTTGAAAGCATTTGAAATAAGTGTTGTAAAATCTAAAAAGGAAAGGTTCTCAGCAACTATAATATAGCGCTCATTAGTGCAGTCGTTATTCATTAATAAAACCATACTTTTTATAACATCCTCAACCCCAACATAGCCAGCAACACCTTTGGTTACATAGTTCAAGCCTTTATGAACACGCTTAAACAACCCACCACTTCCAGTGCGAAAAAACCCCGGACCTAAAATCACGCCAGGATTTACAATTACACTCGGAACACCTTCTTGAATGCCACGCCAAACTTCCATTTCAGCTTCATATTTTGTGATGGCATACACACTTTGACTGTCTTCTGAATTCCAAGTGGTTTCTTCGGTTATTTTCACAGGATCATAGCCCATTGTGGCTACAGAGCTTACATAACAAAGCTTCTGAATTGAGTTAATAATACTTAAATTCACAATGTTTGCAGTCCCAGAAATATTTGTCTCGCGTAGTTTGTAATAATCGTTTGGGTCAAATGAAATTAAAGCCGCAGAATGATAGACATGCGTAACGTTTTTAAATGCTTCTGTCAGTTTTGGAATGTCATTCAAATCAGCTTCTAACCATTCAATTCTATTAAAATATTCGTCTATGTTATTGGTGTAATACCCGAACACAGTTTTCACCTTTTCAACGGTTTTTTTGGTTCGATAAATGGCGCGAATTTTTTGATGAGACTTAGTAAGTTCAAATAATAAATGACTTCCTACCAACCCTGTACCTCCAGTTACTAATATCATAGCACTAAATTACTATTTTTTCTTTTCTCGTCGCTAATGAATCTGTTATCTTTGTCATAATTAAATTTATGATAATGGCCAGTAATTTTATTGAAGTCTTGCGTTGGAGAGGAATGATCCATGATGTTATGCCCGGAGCAGAAGACCATTTGTTAGAACATATGAGAAGTGCCTATGTAGGTTTTGATCCTACAGCCGATTCGTTGCACATAGGGAATCTTGTGCCAATTATGCTATTGGCACATTACCAACAGTGTGGACATAAGCCATTTGCATTGGTAGGCGGGGCTACGGGAATGATTGGAGATCCTTCAGGGAAATCTACCGAACGAAACTTTTTAGACGAAAAAACACTGCGTCACAATCAAGAAGCCATAAAAAATCAACTCGCTCATTTTTTAGATTTTGATAGTGGTGAAAAAAATGCCGCCGTCCTAGTCAATAATTATGATTGGATGAAAGATTTTTCTTTTTTAGATTTCATTAGAGACGTTGGAAAACACATTACAGTCAACTATATGATGGCCAAAGATTCTGTTAAAAACAGAATTTCTGCAGAAAGCTCTGATGGTATGAGTTTCACTGAGTTTACCTATCAATTGGTGCAAGGCTATGATTTTCTTCATTTGTTCAAAGCACACGACTGTACCATTCAGATGGGAGGAAGCGATCAATGGGGGAACATCACCACAGGAACGGAACTCATCAGACGGGTTGGCAATGGAAAAGGATTTGCCATTACGTGTCCTCTGATTACAAAATCTGACGGATCTAAATTTGGAAAAAGTGAAGGTGGAAATGTATGGTTAGATGCCAAGCGAACTTCTCCCTACAAATTCTATCAATATTGGTTAAACTCTAGTGATGAAGATGCCGAAAAATACATTAAAATATTTACGTTTTTAGAAGAAGAAGAGATCAAATCTCTTGTAGAAACGCATAAAGAGCAACCCCATTTAAGACAACTCCAAAAACGTTTGGCACAAGAAATCACGACCATGGTACACAGTCAGGCTGATTTTGAAAATGCCGAAAAAGCATCGACTATTTTATACAGTAAATCGTTCAAAGCAGACATTCAAACTTTGGATGAAGCTACGTTTTTAGATGTTTTTGAAGGTGTACCAACTGCTGAGGTTTCAAAATCACTTTTAGAATCTGGATTGGATATGATCGCTGCACTTTCTGCCGAAACAAACTTTTTAGCCTCCAATGGTGAAGCGCGTCGTGCGTTAAAAGAAAATTCAATTTCGGTGAATAAAGAAAAAGTAGGTGAGAGCTATAAAATTTCAAGCACTGACTTGATTAATGCTACCTATGTGATCATCAATCGAGGGAAGCGAAGCACTTTTATTATTCGAGTGGTCTAAAGCACCATTAGATTACAGCCTCTAATGTCTGATTGATCAAAGCGTCCTAAGACTTCAAAACGACCATCAGGTTTTATTTTGCCCAGATCTTGAGTGGCAATAAACGCACATGAATTAATGTTTGCCAAGTCAATGATGTTCACGCCTCCAGATTTACCAATCGGTTGAATAGTCAATGCATCCTCGGGATCTCTTGTCAAGATTTTCATCCAAGGTGGGGTTTCAAAAAGCCCTTTCCCATTGGAGTAGGCTTGTGACAACAACTCCGTCATGCCATATTCGCTGTGAATGGTATCCACGCCAAATCCCTTTTTTAAAAGTGCATGCAATTCTGATTTTACAAGTTCTTTTCGTTGACCTTTCATACCCCCTGTTTCCATAACAATGGTGTGTTTTAATTCAAACGAATGTGCTTCAATTAAATCTAATAAAGCGTAGGAAACTCCAATAAGCAAGGTTTTTTTACCTTTAGCTTCTAGCTTCAGTAAGGTGTTTTTCAAAGCCTCTAAATCGTGCAAATAAAATCCACTTTCAGCTTGTTTGGACTGTGCAATCATATCATTTGCCATATAGACCAAAGAAGAGCCTCCGCGTTCTAAATAAGAAGGTAATAAAGCCAGTACAGTGTAATCTTCTATGTTTCCATAAAAGGATTGAAAGCCATTTCTAAAACTTTGTTTATAAATCTCCAAATCACACACATGGTGTTTGCTCACGATACTGCCTGTGGTTCCGCTACTTGTAAATGTTACTTGGGCAGATTTTTCAGTCGATACTATGGTGCGAGTTTTAAAAAATTCAATCGGTAAAAATGGAATTTGCTCTATCGTGTGGATGTCGCTCGGATGTTTGTAGAGTAAATCACAAAACGAACGATACACAGAATTGTGTTCAAATTGAAATTTGAATACTTCTAAAGCAACAGCTTTAAAATCGGTTTCGGATTGGATGTTGAAAATTGAATCTTTAATATGCATGAACATTGTATTCCAACACAAAAATAGCTAAAATTAAAAAGAGCGTTGCTATTTGGCAACGCTCTTTTAAAATATTTAAAAAATGTAGATTACTGAATAATCAATTTTTTAGTAGTTGTTGCAGCCCCTTGTGTCAGCTTCACAATGTAAACTCCTGTGTTAAGTGTTGATACATCTAAACGTTCATTAGAAACCGCTGCATTGATCACTTGCTTTCCAAGAATATCAAATACAGTTGCTTGTAGCGTTTCCGATCCAGTTGAAGTGATATTAACAAAATTACTCTTTGCTGGGTTAGGGTATAGGTTGAATGTATTTTGAACTAAATGATCTCCAGTTGAAAATGTATTTTGTGAACCAGGGGTTCCAAAGTCACCATCTCCAAAAGTCTGATTAGACTCGGCCCAATTAGCTCCTGAATCATTAGCAGTATTTGTATAAGCATTGACATTTAGCTCCATGCTTTTTCCTGTTGGGTCTGGGAATTCTGAGCCACCATCCCAAATAACTTGATCAATGACAGTTCCAGAACATTCGATAATTAAACCGTCCGCTCCATTTCCTAAGGATATAGAAGAATATTGGTAGTTTGCGGTGTAGCCTCCGTTTACACTGGAGTTTGAATTAATACCAATAACAGCATAACTGTTAGCAGCGACAGTCAAGTTGCTTATGACGTGTATTTCGGTTGTTGTAACGTCATCTTTAATTTCCCATCCTTGCATGTTAATTGATGAAGGTGTAGTGTTGTAAACTTCAAAATACTCTCCATATGAATCATTTACTGCAGCTGGGTTTTGCATAATTTCTGTAATAATAATATCTCCAACTTCTGCACAAGTTATAGCGCCTATACATGAAGGGCTGTTAATAGACCTTGTAAAATCACAATTACTGTTAGAAGTATCTCCTAAAAAAGAAACAACAAAAGAAGTACCTTCATTTACTCCGGTTATTGTTATAGTTCCTGCCGCCTCAATTGATGGATCGTCTCCGCCAATGGTACCAACATTTCCAGTGGTGCTGATAGTGTAGTTTGAAGTTCCTCCGCCAGTAAATGCAATTTCTGTAGTGAAAGTGTCAACTTCTGATGTTGAGGCATCACAAGTAGTTGCGATTGTCCCCACTTGTAAGTCACAAGGGAATGATACAGAAAAAGAAATGGTTTGGCTTACCGTTGGTGTTATTGGAGTGTGTGTATTGTCTACTAAAGTCATCGTAACTGTGTGTGAGCCACCATCAACAACATCTATTATTTCATCTAGTGTGTCGTATTTCATAGGTTGTTCTACACCATCTAAGGTCCAGTGGATGTGACCATCACCAGTTCCACCATTTGCTGGAGTATTATCTACTGCAAAATTGTCCACGCTTACAGAAAGTGTTACGGATATAGTTCCTGATTCTAACACTTGATTGTTACTCGGGCTGGTAATTGATAATACAGGGCCACTAACACATCCAGTATGAGTTTGTAGATCACTCCATCCTGAGTTGCTCTCACCAACTATCCACTCTGAATCTTCAGCATTGGTACCAAAGGAGCCAAGAGGAACAGAGTTAGGGTCACAAATGGTCGGCTTTCTTGTTAATGTATGATTTACTGTAGCGTTACTAACTCCAGCGATATCCCAACCAGTGCCGTCCACTGTTGACATATCTCCTAATGCATCTACTATGGTAAACGAATTCGCAGTAGCTCCAGCAAGCGTCAAGGCCATAAAATCGTCTCCGTTAGACAGGTAAGCAAATGTTTGATCTGCATCAATTAATGGATCAGCAGAACCATGTGCGATAACATATACATCTCCCGCGGCAATTATTGTCCCAGCTTCAAAGACTACATTATCTGGATAATCGAATTCTCCCTCTATGTCACATCCATTACTACATGTTGATATTGAGTATCCTGTTAAATCAATTTCAGCATTGGTGCCGTTGTATATCTCAATAAATTTATTGTTACTCGACCCCTCTCCAAACATACTAATATAAAGGTCTGAAGACTGCCCAAAAGACAAGGTCGATATGGTAAGTGTTAATATTAAAACGTAAATTTTTTTCATAATTAAAAAGTTTTTGGTTAATTTTTGTTCACTCAAATATATAAAATGTTAAACGAATTTTAAACCATTTAAAAATTACTTAACAATTTATTATCAACAATTTGTAAAATTCTTGGTTCATTACATTAACATTATCGTGCTGTTATTATAATGTTATTAAATTCATTTGTTTCGCTACGGTATTTAATTTTTCTATCTTTATAAAAATTATGACACCTTAAAAAATGAGTAACGAGTCTATAAAAATTCTATTAGTTGACGATGAGCCAGATATCTTAGAGATTTTGAGTTACAACTTATCGGCAGAAGGCTATTCGATTTCAACAGCATCCAATGGGTTAGAAGCCGTTAAAAAAGCAAAAAAACACCAACCGCATCTCATTATTATGGATGTAATGATGCCCGAAATGGATGGCATCGAAGCTTGTGAAAAAATCCGAACCCTCCCCGAACTAAAAGATACGGTAATCACTTTTCTAACCGCTCGTGGCGAAGATTATTCTCAAGTCGCAGGATTTGAAGCAGGTGCTGACGATTATATTACCAAGCCTATCAAACCAAAAGTATTGGTCAGTAAAATCAAATCCTTACTCAGGCGTCTTAATGACACGTCATCCAAAGTGAATTCAGAAGTGATAAACATAGGTGAATTAACAATAGATAGAGAGGCCTATAAAATTATATCCAAAGGCGTCGAAATTGTATTGCCGCGAAAAGAATTTGAATTGTTATCTTTGTTAGCATCCAAACCTGGGAAAGTTTTTAAAAGAGATGAAATCCTCGATAAAGTATGGGGAAATGAAGTTGTTGTTGGCGGTCGAACCATTGATGTGCACATCCGAAAATTGCGCGAAAAAATTGGCGATGATTCTTTTAAAACAATTAAAGGAGTAGGGTATAAGTTTCAATCTTGATGGATAAAAAAATAAAAAACTCTCATACATTTTCTATACTAACAGCGTTTTTTATAACAGTTATACAAACGCTCTTACTGGCAGTTTTTTTGTTTGGCTTTTCTCAAGTAGAAGCATCATTTCTTTTATTCTGGTTCCTCTGTTCGTTCATGCTTACCTATTTTATTCTCCATTTACGATTGGAAACGTATGTCTTTAATAGTATCAAAAATATTTACAAAGATTTGACCCTTTTAGATGCTGCTTCATTCAACAACAGTCCAATCACCACCGACATGGAAAGTTTGTCCAAAGAAATTGATACTTATGCCAAAAATAAAAAACTAGAATTAGAGGCTTTAAAAATTCGAGAGGAGTACCGAAAAGAATTTATAGGAAATGTGTCTCACGAGCTAAAAACCCCGCTTTTTACAGTGCAAGGATATATATCCACGCTGATTGATGGTGCTGCCGAGGATCCGCAAATTAGAGATAAATATCTAAAACGTGCCGATAAAGGAGTGGACCGATTGATCTATATTGTGAAGGATTTAGATATGATTACTAAACTTGAAGTAGGCGATGCCAACCTCACTCTAGAAACGTTTAATATTATAGAATGCATCACTAATGTATTTGATTTGCTCGAAATTAAGGCAGAGAAAAAAAACATTTCTTTACTATTGGATAAAGACTATCCAACTCCAATTATGGTTATTGCCGATCGTCAACGGATCCAGCAAGTGCTGACCAACTTGGTAGTAAATTCTATTAAATATGGCCATCAAAATGGCACTACCGAAATTAGTGTAGAGGGATTAAATTCTGATAAACTTATTGTTCGTGTGACAGATAATGGTGAAGGCGTAGAGAGCAATCATTTGACACGTCTATTTGAACGTTTTTATAGAGTTGATAAAAGCGGATCAAGAGAAGAAGGCGGCTCAGGTCTTGGTTTGTCCATCGTCAAACACATCATTGAAGCGCATGAGGAAAAAATCTATGTGGAGAGTAAATTCGGTATAGGAAGTGAATTCTCCTTTACACTTCAAAAACAAAAGGAGTAATCCAGATTACTTTCCGTATTTTTGCCAAAAATGAACACAAGTGGGTAGTAAAAATAAACTCAAACGATTTAATGAAAATGATACATTTCACAATGTATTTCAACCCAAACGCGAAGACTTAGTCGATGCCGTATATCCGCTTAAAGGACAATGGAATCAACAGTTTTTCAAAAACAACAATCCGTTGGTTTTAGAACTTGGATGTGGAAAAGGGGAATATACCGTCGGTCTTGCCGAACGGTATCCAAATAAAAATTTTATAGGAATCGATATCAAAGGCGCTCGTTTCTGGAGAGGAGCCAAAACCGCCATAGAAAACGAATTGCCTAATGTGGCATTTATTCGCGCACAAATAGAACTTATTGAGCAGCTGTTTGCCGCTAATGAGGTCGACGAAATATGGATTACTTTTCCCGATCCACAAATAAAATACAAACGGACCAAACACAGAATGACGAACGATACGTTTTTAAAACGTTACAAAAACATTCTTAACGATGCCGGAATTGTGCATCTAAAAACAGATAGCGAATTTATGCATGGCTATACTTTAGGGCTTTTGCACGGACAAGGGCACGACGTACAGTATGCCAACCACGATGTGTACCGCCAAGAAGGCAGTCCCGAAGAAGTGACTGCCATTCAAACCTTTTACGAAAATCAATATTTAGCCACTCAAAAAGCAATTACGTATATTAGATTTAAAATTAATTAAACTTTGAATATATCCATTGTCTTTCTTTTGGGGCTTTCGTTTGCTTTTGTTGGAGTTATTCCTCCTGGGATGCTCAATATGTCGGCAGCTAAAATCAGCTTAAAAGAAGGTCATGCCCGAGGATTTGTATTTTCTATTGGAGTCTGTGTGATTGTAGGGGTTCAAACCTATTTAGCATTGATATTTGCCAAATACTTGAACCAACATCCTGATGTGGTGGATGTTCTAAAGCGGGTTGCATTGGTTCTTTTTATTTTAATTTCAATTTACTTTTTCCTCTTAGCTAAAAGCGATGCGAGTCCTCAAGAAGTAGATGCTTCTAAGAGTAAAAAAAGTCGTTTTTTTCAAGGAGTATTAATGTCTGCTTTGAATGTGTTTCCAATTCCTTACCAAGCCTATATCGTGACAACATTGTTGTCGTATCAATTACTTTCATTAGATAATCTGTCTATAGGGAGTTATATCGCTGGAGCCACTTCAGGAACTTTTATCGCTCTTTATATTTACATATTATTTTTTGATAAAATTAAAAACTCAAAAATCACTTCTCCCAAGCGGATGAATTATTGCATTGGAATTATTACTGCGATCGTATCAATTACAACCTTAGTAAGCATTTTGAAAACCCCTTAATTTAATGGCTACTGAACCTCATTTTTTTGATAAATGTTACCATGTTGCGCGCCAAATACCACTCGGTCGCGTCACTAGTTATGGAGCTATAGCCACTTATTTAGGTGCCGCCCGCAGTGCTCGAATGGTTGGGTATGCGATGACCGCTTCACATGGCAAAGATGTGCCTGCTCATCGTGTGGTGAATCGAAAAGGTCTTCTGACAGGAAAACACCACTTTGAAGGTACAAACCTAATGCAACAATTATTAGAAAATGAAGGATTGCAGGTCATAGACAACCAAATTCAACAGTTTGAATCTGTGTTTTGGGACCCTGCCAAAGAACTCTAATTTCTAAGCCCATCATTTCCTAAAATCCACTTCTGTTTTAAAACA